>CAYZPZ010000044.1:0-5197 GCA_964480205.1 uncultured Conexibacteraceae bacterium | reverse complement strand
GCGCGCTGCGGCGAGGCCGAGCACCTGACCGCCTTCTCCGGCGCCGCCGGGGGCGTCGTCTGCGCGGGCTGCGAGGGCGACGGCTTCCCTCTGACCGAGGACGCCCACCGCTTCATGGTCGAGGCCCTGGCCCGGCCGCTGGCCGAAGCACCCGAGGCCTCCCGGCGACTCGCCGCGCAGGCCGACCGCGCGGTCAGCGAGACCCTCGAGCACCACGCGCACGTGCGGCTGCGCGCGGCCGCCTGACCGGTCAGCGCTTCGGGCGGTAGAGCCGCTCGCCGATCGCCACCCGGATCGCCCGCGGGGTGACGTTGTTGGCGCGCATGAAGTTGCGGAAGAAGCGGCCGGGCACGATCGCCCGCCGGCCTCGGTCGTAGGCGCGCAGGGCTTCGCGCACAACCTGGTCGGCCTCGATGGCGCCGGGCACCATATCCGCGCCGACCTCCTCGTAGCCTGCCACCTGCTGCCACTCGGTCGGGACCGGCCCCGGGTTCACCGCCAAGGTCTTCACCCCGGTGCCCCGCAGCTCCGCGTGCAGAGCCTCGGTGAAGTTGGTGGCGAAGGCCTTGGTGGCGCCGTAGGTGGCCTCGTAGGGGAGCGGCTGCATGCCGGCGGTCGACGCGACCGTGATCACGCCTCCTCGCCCGCGCGCGATCATCGCCGGCACGAAGGCCCGGGTGAGAACCACCACCGCCTCGCAGTTGACGCGAACCATCTCCGCCAGTCGCTCGGGATCGTGCTCGGCGAAGCGCCCCCGTAGTCCGAAGCCGGCGTTGTTGACCAGCAGGTCCACGTCGGCGCCGAGCTTCGCGACCTTGCCGGGCAGCTTCGCCGACTCGGAGCCGAGATCGCAGGAGATCGCCTCGGCCCGCGTCGGCAGCTCCGCGGCCAGCTCCTTGAGGCGGTCCTCGCGGCGGGCGACCAGCACCAGCTCGTGGCCGCGCGCCGCCAGCTGGCGGGCGAATTGCTCCCCGATGCCGGAGGAGGCACCCGTGATCAAGGCTGTCTCGGCCACGCCGGGGGACCCTATCCGGCCGGCCGGGCCCGGGGGGCCTCATAGAATCCGCTCGGAGGATCGCGACGAGCACTAGCCCGACATCAGACGCGACCAAGTACGTCTACGACTTCTCGGAGGGGTCGCGCGAGATGCGGGACCTGCTCGGAGGCAAGGGCGCGAACCTGGCCGAGATGACCCGAGTGCTCGGCGCCGAGCGGGTGCCGGCGGGCTTTGTGATCAGTACCGAGGCCTGTGTCGCATATATGGACCAGGGGGAGATTCCGGACGACCTCGAGACTCAGGTCGATGAGGCGGTCGCGCGGCTCGAGCGACACACCGGCAAGCGGCTCGGGGATCCCGACGATCCGCTGCTTGTCTCGGTTCGCTCCGGCGCCCGCGTCTCGATGCCCGGCATGCTCGACACCATCCTCAACCTGGGACTGAACGGACGCTCTGTGCAGGGGCTGGCGGAGCGAACCTCGAACGAGCGGTTCGCCCGCGACTCCGACCGGCGACTGGTGCAGATGTTCGGCAACGTGGTGCGGGGGATCCCCGGCGAGCGCTACGAGGAGGCGATCACGGAGGCGAAGCGCGAGCGCGGCGTGGAGCTCGACACCGAGTTGGGCGCCGAGGATCTGACCCGGCTCACCGATCGGTTCCGAGAGATCTACCGCGCCGAGACCGGGGAGGAGTTCCCCGAGGATCCGCGCGATCAGCTCGGCGCCGCGATCCGCGCCGTGTTCGAGTCCTGGAACGGCCGCCGCGCGGTCGAGTACCGCCGGCTGAACCGGATCCCCGACGCCTGGGGCACGGCGGTGAACGTGCAGCAGATGGTCTTCGGGAACAAGGGCGAGAGCTCCGGGTCGGGCGTGGCGTTCAGCCGTGACGAGATCACCGGTGCGCCCGAGCCGTCGGGCGACTTTCTGGTCAACGCCCAGGGCGAGGACGTCGTCTCCGGTGTGCGCAATACCCAGGAGCTCTCGGAGATGGCGCGGGTGCTACCCGAGGCGCACAGGGAGCTGCTCGAGGCGTTGCGCACCCTCGAGGCCCATTACGGCGACATCCAGGACACCGAGTTCACCGTGGAGGAGGGCCGGCTCTATCTGCTGCAGACCCGCGATGCGAAGCGTCCCGCCCAGGCGGCCGTCCGCTTCGCGGTCGACGCGGTGCGGGAGGGCCTGCTGGGCCGCGGTGCCGCTCTGCGCACCATCGAGGCCGCCAAGCTGGACGCCCTGCTCCATCCCACCTTCGATCCCGCGCGCGACTACGAGGTCGCCGCCCGCGGCGTCGCTGCCTCACCCGGGGCGGCGAAGGGAGCGATCGTGTTCACGGCCCCGGAGGCGGTGGAGCGTGGTGGCGCCGGAGAGGACGTGATTCTGGTGCGCCCCTTCACTGAGGCCGAGGACGTGGCCGGTTTCGCGGCCGCCAGGGGAATCCTTACCTCGGAGGGCGGCAAGGCCTCACACGCGGCGCTGGTGGCGCGGGGGATGGGCCGGCCGTGCGTGTGCGGCGCCTCCGACCTGGAGATCGACCTCGGCCGCCGCGTGGTCTCGGTCAACGGCCGCGAGCTCGGGGCGGGGGAGATGATCGCGATCGACGGATCCACGGGCGCGATCACCACCGACGACGTGCCCCTGATCACTCCGGAGATCTCGGATCAGTTCCGGCAGGTGCTGCAGTGGGCGGACGAGCTGCGGCGGCTGCGAGTGCGTGCGAACGCCGACGCCCCGGGCGACGCCGCGCGGGCGCGGAGATTCGGCGCCGAGGGAATCGGGCTGTGCCGCACCGAGCACATGTTCTTCGGCGCCGATCGTGACGGGCTGGTGAAGGAGGTGTTCGTAGCCGCCGAGGAGTGGCGGCGCGCGCACCTGCACGAGGAGGAAGGAGGGCGCGAGGCCGCGGTCGCGGCGGTCGACGAGCGCTTTCGCTCCGCCCTGCGCGGACTCAAGGAATTGCAGCGGGCCGACTTCGAGGGGATCTTCGAGGCGATGAGCGGGCTGCCGGTGACCATCAGGCTCCTGGATCCGCCCCTGCACGAGTTCCTGCCGGCTGAGCAGTTCGAGGCCGAGCTGGCCGCGACCGAGGAGCGCGGTGGCTCGGGCGATGAACTGGAACGCGCCCGCCATGCCCTCACCCTGGCCCGCGAGCTGCAGGAGGCGAACCCGATGCTGGGAACCCGGGGAGTGAGGTTGGCGGTGCTCTACCCGCCCATCTACGAGATGCAGGTGGAGGCGATCGTCGAGGCCGCGGCGGCGGCGGCATCTGCCGGCCACGGTCCTCAGCCGGAGATCATGCTGCCTCTGATCGCCTATGAGACGGAGCTCGAGCACGTCCGGCGGCTGGTCGAGCGCGCCGCCGACCGCGCGGTGGAGGCGAGCGGCGGGGAGGTCTCCTACTCGGTCGGCACGATGGTTGAGCTGCCGCGGGCCTGCCTGGTCGCCGATCGGATCGCCCGCCACGCCGACTTCATCAGCTTCGGGACCAACGACCTGACCCAGACGGCGGTCGGGCTCTCCCGCGACGACGTCGAGGGCAAGTTCCTCGGCGCCTACGTCCAGCAGGGGATCCTCGACGGCAGCCCCTTCGAGGTGATCGACGAGCCGGGGGTGGGGGAGCTGGTCGGGATCGGGACGCGGCGGGGCCGGGAGGGCAACCCGCAGCTCAAGGTGGGGATCTGCGGCGAGCACGGAGGGGATCCCGAGAGCATCGACTTCTTCCACCGCACGGGCCTGGACTACGTGAGCTGTTCGCCCTATCGGGTGCCGATCGCGCGGGTGGCGGCCGCGCAGGCGGCCGTGGCGGCCGGGGCCACCGGGGCCGGGGAGGCTGACGCCGCGCCCGCTGCCAAGATCGAGGTGTGAGCACTCGAACGGAGACGCTGGAGGACCGGGTTCGCGCCTGGGAGCAGGAGTATCTGTGGGAGCCGGCGACCCGCTCCTACCCGGCGGTGCGCAAACAGCGCGAGCCGGACAGCCCGGTGCGCACCCCGTTCCAGCGCGACCGCGATCGGATCGCCCATTCGAAGACCTTCCGCCGCCTCAAGCACAAGACCCAGGTGTTCGTGGCGCCCGAGGGCGATCACTACCGCACGCGCCTCACCCATACCCTGGAGGCCTGCTTCATCTCTCGCACGGTGGCGCGGGCGCTGGGGCTGAACGAGGACCTCACCGAGGCGATCGGGCTCGGACACGACCTGGGCCACCCGCCCTTCGGGCACATCGGCGAGGAGGTGCTGGATGAGGCCCTGGCCGAGCACGGATCCGGCTTCCGCCACAACGAGCACTCGCTTCGGGTGGTCGAGGTGCTGGAGGGGGACGGCCGCGGCCTCAACCTCACCGATCAGGTCCGCGACGGGATTCTGCGCCACACCGGGCCGGAGAAGCCCGCCACCCTGGAGGCGCGGGTGGTGAGGATCGTGGACCGGGTGGCCTACATCAACCACGACATCGACGACGCCCTGCGCGCGGGGATCATGTCCGAGGGCGATCTGCCTACCGGGGAGATCGAGCTGCTCGGCCGGACCGGGGCTGAGCGGATCGACACGCTGGTTCGCGACATGGTGGACCACTCCCGGGCCGCCGGGGAAATCGCCCAGGGCGAGGAGGTGGGCGGCGCGATGCTGCGGCTGCGCAAGTTCATGTTCGACCGTGTCTATCTGGGGGGGGAGGCGCGCGGGGAGCAGGAGCGGGCGCGGACGGCGCTGCGCGCGCTGTTCGACCACTACCTGGCGCACCCCGAGCAGGTCCCCGCCGGCGACCCGCAGGCCGATGCGGTGCAGCGGGTGACCGACTATCTCGCCGGAATGACCGACCGTTTCTGCCTCAACGCCTGGCAGCGCCTCGGCCCGGCGGGCGGCGGGGAGTAGAACTCGGCCATGGCGAGGTTCTCCTCAGAGGCGGTGGATCGGGTCAAGGAGGCGGCGGACATCGTCGAGATCGTCTCCGCCCACACCGACCTTCGTCGCGCGGGACAGCGGCTGACGGGGCTGTGCCCCTTCCACGACGAGCGCACGCCCTCATTCTCGGTCGACCCGGCGGGCAAGCTCTACTACTGCTTCGGCTGTGAGGCGGGGGGCGACGTGTTCCGCTTCGTGCAGGAGAAGGAGGGCCTGTCCTTCCCCGAGGCGGTGGAGACGCTGGGCGAGCGCTACGGGGTGGAGCTGGAGCGGGAGGCCGAGGACCCTCGGGCGGAGGCGGCGCG
>CAYZPZ010000043.1:0-12138 GCA_964480205.1 uncultured Conexibacteraceae bacterium | reverse complement strand
TCGGGATCGTCCGTCTGCTTCGCCTCGGGGTAGAAGGTGGAGAGCGCGCCCACCGAGGCCAACAGCATCCCCATCGGGTGGGCGTCGTGGCGATAGCCCTCGTTCATCTTCTTGATGTCCTCGTGAACGAAGGTGTGGTGGGTGACGTCATACAGCCAGCGCTCCAGCTGCGCCTCCGTTGGAAGCTCGCCGAAGATCAGCAGGTAGGCCACCTCCAGGTAGGTGCTGCGCTCGCAGAGCTGCTCGATCGGGATGCCGCGGTGCTCCAGGACCCCGGCCTCGCCGTCGATGTAGGTGATCGCCGAGCGGCAGGAGGCGGTGTTGGTGAAGGCCGGGTCGTAGCCCATCAGCCCGAAGTCGTCGTCCGAGACCTTGATCTGGCGGAGGTCCATGGTGCGGATCGTCCCGTCGTTGATCTCGACCTCGTAGCTGCGCCCGGTGCGGTTGTCGGTGACGGAGAGGGTGTCGGTGCCCGTCCGTGCCCCGTCGCCCGCCGCCGCGTCGGTCTGCTGCTTCGTGGCCATCGTGTCTCCTCTTCCGTCGCTCGCTCTGGCCTTCAGTATCGCAAGCCGCGGGCCTCGTCTGCGGATCCCGCCCGGAGCGCTCCGGGCTGCCCGGCCGCGATGTAAGACTCGATACGTGGGGGTGAAGTGAACGACATAGAGGTCCTGATCGGGCTGCTCGCCGTGGCCGCGGTGCTGGTGCGGCTGGCCGACGTTGCGGGGATCCCCTATCCGATCGTGCTGGTGGTCGGGGGGCTGGCGATCGGCTTCGTGCCCCATGGGCCCGATCTGGAGCTGGCGCCGGAGGTGATCTTCCTGGTCTTCCTGCCGCCCCTGCTGCAGTCGGGCGCCTACTACTCCTCGCCGCAGGAGCTGCGCTCGGAGCTTGGGCCGCTCACCGGGCTGGTGGTTGGTCTGCCGCTGGTGACCATGGTCGTGGTGGCCTTCGCCGCCCACACCGTGATCCCGGGCCTGGGCTGGGCCGAGGCGATGGTGGTCGGGGCGATCCTGGCGCCGACAGATCCATTGGCGGCGATCGTCACCTTCGGGCGGGTCCGGGTTCCCGATCGGGTCTCGCGGCTGGTCAGGGGCGAGAGCATGATCAACGACGCCACCGCGCTGGTCGCCTACAAGATCGCCCTGGCCGCGGTGGTCACCGGCACCTACACGGTCGCCGAGGGCGGCCTGGACCTGGTGGTGGCGGTCGCCGGGGGGATCGCGATCGGCTTCGGAGTGGCCGCGATCTCCGTCGCCGCGATCCGGCGCCTGGCCGACGTGCCGCTGGTGATCCTGCTCTCGGTGCTGACCGGCTACGCCGCCTTCGCCCTCGCCGAGCGCGTGGAGGCCTCCGGCGTGCTCGCTGTGGTCACCGCCGGCCTCTACCTCGGCTGGCGCTCACCCGCGGTCATGGATGCCGACCAGCGGCTCAATGCCGCGGCCTTCTGGCGCGTTCTGGTGCTGGCGCTAAACGCGATCCTGTTCGTCCTGCTGGGCCTGCAGTTCCCCGAGGTGCTCGAGCGGGTCGGCGAGCAGCTCTCGGTGGGAGAGATGGTCGGGTACGGCCTGCTGGTCTCGATGGTGGTCGCGTCGATCCGGCTGGTCTGGCAGTTCCTGCCGCTCTGGCTCGGTGATCGCCTGCCCGCGCTCGGCGCGATCGCCACGGCCTCGAGTTGGCGGGAGGCGGTGCTGGTCGGCTGGCCGGGGATGAGGGGCGCGGTCTCGCTCGCAGCCGCCCTGGCCCTGCCGCTGGAGCTGCAGTCGGGCACGGAGTTCGGCGACCGCGACCTGATCATCTACCTGACTGCGGCGGTGATCATCTTCACCTTGGTCTTCCAGGGGCTGACCCTGCGGCCGCTGGCCGGCGCGCTCGGCGGGTCCTCAGTCCAGCCGGTGCCGGCCGAGGAGGCGCTGGCCAGGGTCGTCGCCGCCCAGGCGGCCCTCGACCGGCTGGACGAGCTGCGGGCGGGCGGGGAGCCGGTCCCCGACATCGCGATCGACCGCCTGCGCGAGCTCTACCGGGCCCGCTTCGCCCGTGAGGTCGCGGCGCTCACGGGCGGGGATGCTCCGGTGGCGATCGAGAACCCGCTGGAGGGCTACCGTCGCTGGCGGCGGGAGCTGATCGCGCATGAGCGCCGGGCGCTGCTTCAGCTGCGCGCCGACGGGCGGCTCACGGCCGACGTCTTTCACCGCATCGAGCGCGATCTGGACCTGGACGAGGCGCGGCTCGACAGCTAGCCGGTCTCGGCCGGCTCGACCTCGAACTCGGTCAGCCGTCGCAGATCGCGCAGTCGCTCGTCGATCTCGTCGAGGGTGAGCGCGGCGACGCGCTCGGTGCCGAAGTCCTCGACGTTGAACGAGGCCAGCACCGACCCGTAGGCCATCGCCTGCCTCAGCGTCCCGTGCGCCAGCAGCGGCGCGCCGCTGGCGCGGCGGCTGTCGAGGTAGCCCAGAAAGCCTCCGGCGAAGCTGTCGCCGGCCCCGGTCGGATCGCGCACGCTCTCCAGCAGGTACCCCGGGATCGCGAAGAACTCCTCTTCGGTGAAAAGCGCCGCTCCGTACTCTCCCCGCTTGGCGACCACCACCTTGGGTCCCATCGCCATCACCGCGCGCGCCGCCCTGGCCAGGTTCGGCTCCTCGGTCAGCGCCCGGATCTCGGCGTCGTTGAGCAGCACGCAATCGACCTCGGCGATCGCCTCCACCAGCGCCTGGCGCTCGGTCTCGATCCACAGGTTCATCGAGTCCAGGGCGGCGAACTCGGCCTCGCGGCACCCCCGCCGAACCTCGAACTGAAGCTGCGGCTGGATGTTGCCCAGGAACAGCATCTGCGCCCCGCGAGACCCCTCCGAGAGCTTGGGCTGGAACTCGCCGAAGACGTTGAGCTGCGTGTCGTCGGTGTGGGCGACGTTCATGTCGTAGCCGTAGTGGCCTCGCCAGAAGAATGTCTCGCCGCCGGGAACCCGCTCGATGTCGTCGGTGATCACGCCGCGGCCCTCCAGCACCGCGAGCTCCTCGGCGCCGAAGTCGTCGCCCACCGGGCCGACGATCCGCGCCTCGGTGAAGAAGCTCGCCGCCAGTGAGAAATGGACCGCGGATCCGCCCAGCATCCGCTCGCGCTCCCCGAACGGGGTGCGCACGGAATCGAACGCGATGCTGCCGACGACGGTCAGGGACATAGTCTTCCGACGGTGAAGGCTATTCAGATCAGCGAGTTCGGCGGGCCGGAGGTGATGGAGCTGCGCGAGGTGCCCGACCCAGAGCCCGCCGACGGCGAGGTCCTGGTGGAGGTGGCGCGCGCCGGAATCAACTTCGCCGATACCCACACGATTCGCAACGAGTACCTGGCCGAGCAGAGCCTGCCCATGATTCCGGGCGGGGAGATCAGCGGCACGGCGCCCGACGGCCGCCGCGTGGCGGCGATGACCGGCGGCGGGGGATACGCCGAGCGGGTCGCGGTGCCCGAGCGTTGGCTCGTCCCCGTTCCTGACGGGGTCGATGACGACCAGGCGGCGGCGATCCTGCTGCAGGGGGTGACAGCCCACGCGCTTCTTCACCATTGCGCGCACGTCCGCGAGGGCGAGACGGTGGCGATCGAGGCGGCGGCGGGCGGTACCGGCACCCTCGCGGTGCAGCTGGCCAGGCGGGCCGGGGCGAAGGTGATCGCCCTCGCCTCGAGCGAGGAGAAGCGGGCGCTGGCCGCCGAGCTGGGCGCCGATGCCACCGCCGACTCCCGGGCCGAGGATCTGACCGCCGCGATCACGGAGGCGAACGGAGGCGAGCGGGTCGACGTGGTGCTTCACATGAGCGGCGCCGGCTTCCAGGCGGAGCTGAAGGCCCTGGGGCCACTCGGCAGGATCGTCATCTTCGGCAACGCCGCCCGCCAGCCGAACGAGGTACAGACGAACTACCTGCTGCAGACCTCGAAATCGGTGTTGGGCTTCTGGCTGGTTCCCTTCGTGGCCTCCCGCCGCGCGGAGCTGGGCGCGGCGATCGGCGAGCTGCTCGGCGCCGTCGCCTCGGGCGAGTTGCGCGTCGTGATCGGAGACGTCTACCCTCTGGCTGAGGCCGCCCGAGCACACCAGGACCTCGCCGAGCGGCGAACCAACGGGAAGCTTCTCCTCGACCCCTCCGGATGACCGACGCCACAGACACCGATCCTGTCTCCGACCAGGAGGCGCAGGACACGACCTTCGCCGAGCTTGGGCTCTCCGAGGGACTGCTTAGGACCCTGGAGGAGCTTGGCTACGAGCAGCCGACCCCGATCCAGGCCCAAGCCATCCCCGAGCTGCTCGCGGGCCACGACGTGATCGGCCAGGCCCAGACCGGCAGCGGCAAGACCGCCGCCTTCGGGCTGCCGATGCTCGACTACCTCGATCCCCAGAACCCCGAGACCCAGGCGATCGTGCTGACCCCGACCCGCGAGCTCTGCATCCAGGTGACCCAGGCGATGCGCACCTACGCCGAGCATCTCGAGGGCGTCGAGATCGTCGCCGTCTTCGGCGGTGCCCCGATCCGCGAGCAGCAGGCTCGCCTGCGGCACGGCTCCCAGGTGGTGGTGGCGACCGTGGGCCGGATGATGGATCTGATCCAGCGTCAGTCGCTGGTGCTGACCGCGGCCCGCTACGTGGTCCTCGACGAGGCCGACGAGATGCTCGACCTGGGCTTCATCGAGGACGTCGAGAAGATCCTGCGGATGTGCCCCAGCGGCCGCCAGACCCTGCTCTTCTCGGCGACCATGCCCGAGCCGGTCGCCCGCCTGGCCCAGACCTACATGTACGACCCGGCCACGATCCGGGTGACGCCGAAGAAGCTGACCGTGGACTCGGTCGAGCAGGCCTACGTGATGGTGGAGCCTCGCGACAAGCTCAACCGACTGGTCGAGGTGCTTCGAGCAGAGGAGCCCGAGCAGGCGATCATCTTCACCCGCACCAAGATCGGCGCCTCGAAGCTCGACCGAGCGCTTGCCGACAAGGGGCTGCGGGTCAAGGCACTGCACGGCGACCTCTCCCAGGGCCAGCGCGACGGGGTGATGATCTCCTTCAAGGAGCACAAGGTGCCGCTGCTGGTGGCCACCGACATCGCCGCCCGCGGCCTCGACATCGAGCACGTCACCCACGTGATCAACTACGACCTGCCCAACAACCCCGAGATCTACGTGCACCGGATCGGGCGCACCGGCCGAGTGGGGCGCACCGGGCGGGCGATCACCTTCGCCACCTCCAAGCAGGAGGCGGACCTGAAGACGATCGAGCGGGTGGTGAAGGCGCCGATCGGGGAGTGGGAGCCGCCCGAGGAGCGCCTCGAGCACGCCCCCCGCCCCCGCCGCCGCGAGCGCGAGGAGGCGGCCCCCGCGGCTAGCGGCAACGGGCTGGTGAAGCTGTTCGTCAACCGCGGCCGCCGCGGTGGGATCACCGACGAGGACCTGCGCTGGGCATTGACCGAGGGGGCGGTGATCCCCGACGACGCGATCGACTCGATCAGGGTGCTGGACCGCTTCTCGTTCGTGGAGCTGAACGCCGACCAGGCCGACCGCGCCGTCGAGTTCCTGGACGGGAGCAAGCTCAAGGGCAAGCAGATCCGCATGGAGGTCGCGCGCTCCTAGCCCGCGGTAGCGTCCTCGCTGATGCGCCTCGAGGGCTACGGACTGATCGGGGATCTGAGGACGGCCGCGCTGGTCGGCCGCAACGGCTCGATCGACTGGCTCTGCGTACCGCGCTTCGACGCGGACGCCTGCTTCGCGGCCCTGCTCGGCGATCCCAGCCATGGTCGCTGGCTGCTCGCGCCCGCGGGCGAAATCACCGGCAGCGACCGGCGCTATCGCGAGGGGACGATGGTCCTGGAGACCGACTTCGAGACCGCCGACGGCGCGGTCCGGGTGGTCGACTGCATGGCCACGGAGGGGCCCGGCCCCGCCCTGGTCCGCGAGGTCCACGGGCTCCGCGGCCGGGTGTCGGTGCGGATGGAGCTGGTCATCCGCTTCGACTACGGGCGGACGATCCCCTGGGTTCGTCGGATCGAGGACGGGATGAGCGCGGTCGCCGGCCCGGACGCGCTCTACCTGCACACCACGGCCCCCCTGCGCGGGGAGGACATGACCACCGTCTCCGAGTTCGAGGTCGCCGAGGGCGATTCGGCGTACTTCACCCTCACCTGGAAGGCGTCCCACGAGCAGCAACCCGAGGCGATCGAGCCCGACTGGGCGATCCGGGTGACCGAGCGCTTCTGGGCGGACTGGTCCAGGGCCTGCTCCTTCGAAGGGCGCTACCGGGACCAGGTGATGCGCTCCCTTCTCACGCTGAAGGCCCTTACCTTCGGCGAGACCGGCGCGATGGTCGCCGCTCCCACCACCTCGTTGCCCGAGGAGATCGGCGGCGAGCGCAACTGGGACTACCGCTACTGCTGGCTGCGCGACGCTGCGCTGAGCCTGGACGCCCTGATGATCGGGGGCTACATGGAGGAGGCGATCGCCTTCGGCGGCTGGCTGGCCAGGGCGACGGCCCTGCACCCCGCGCAGGCCCAGATCCTCTACGGGATCGCGGGCGAGCGCAGGATGACCGAGGAGACGATCGACTGGCTTCCGGGCTACGAGGGCTCGGCCCCGGTGCGAATCGGCAACGCCGCGGCCGAGCAGTTCCAGCTCGACGTCTACGGAGAGATCCTGGAGGCGGCGCACGAGGCTCGGCAGTTCCAGGGGCGGATCATCGATCCGGAGGCTTGGGCGCGGCAGACGGCGGCGCTGGCCCACCTGGAGTCGGTCTGGGAGCAGCCCGACGAGGGGATCTGGGAGGTGCGCGGGCCCCGGCGGCACTTCACCCATTCCAAGGTGATGGCCTGGGTCGCCTTCGACCGCATGATCAGGGCGGTGGAGGACTACGGCGCGGAGGGGGACGTGGAGCGGTGGCGGGAGGTCCGCGATCGCATCCGCGATCAGGTCTGCGAGCGAGGCTATGACCAGGAGCGCAATACCTTCACGCAGTACTACGGCTCCGAGGAGCTCGACGCCGCAACCCTGGTGATTCCCGCGGTCGAGTTCCTGCCGCCCGACGATCCCCGGGTTCTGGGGACGATCGAGGCGGTTCGCCGCGAGCTCTCGACCGAGGACGGGTTCGTGCTCCGCTACTCGCACGCCGCCCACGGCCGAGAGTCGGTCGACGGCCTGCGCGGCAGGGAGGGAGCCTTTCTGCCGTGCTCGTTCTGGCTGGCGGACGCCCTCGCCATGTGCGGCCGGACGGAGGAGGCGCGGGAGCTGTTCGAGCGGCTCTGCGGCCTGGCCAACGACCTGGGGCTTCTCTCGGAGGAGTACGACTCCGAGCGCGGGCGGCTGATCGGCAACTTCCCGCAGGCCTTCACCCACCTCGCGCTGATCAACACCGCCTCGCTTCTGCGCGGGTTCAAGTCCCGCAGCCGCCCCGCCCGCAGAGCGCCGGAGAGCCTCCGCTAGAGGTGCTCCTCGATCCGGGCGATCAGCTCCTCCCAGTCGAACGGCTTGGGCACGCAGCCGTCGGCGCCCAGCGCGATCATCCGCTCGGGCTCCTGGGCGTCGAGGTGCGCGGAGATCACCAGGATCGGTGTCCGGTCGCCGGCGGCGCGCAGCTCGCGCAGCGCGTCGACCCCCGACTTGCGCGGCATCATCGCGTCGAGCAGGATCAGGTCCGGCCGCGCCTCGCCCGTGGCGAGGGTGTCCAGTGCCTCCTGACCGTCGCTCGCCGTGACCACCTCGTAGCCGGCCATCTCCAGCCGCCGCTGCAGCATCAGCAGGACCGTCTCGGAGTCGTCGGCGACCAGCAGGCGGGTCATCGGGCCGCCCTCGCCCGCTTGCGAGTACCGCGCCGGCGCCCGTCCCGCTTGCGGCGTTCGCTCGTCCTGCGGCCGTCGCGGGCGATCGGCAGCGTGAAGCGGAACGTCGCCCCCTTGCCGGGCACCGATTCGGCCCGGATCTCGCCCCCGTGCAGCTCTACCAGCGACTTGGCGATCGCCAGCCCCAGACCGGTTCCCCCCACCTCCTGGGTCTCGCCGCTCTGCGCTCGCCAGAAGCGCTCGAAGACGTGCTCCAGCTCCTCGTCGCCGAGGCCCGGGCCGTCGTCGGAGACCGCGAACTCGACCTGTGAGCCGTTGCGGCTTGCGGTCAGGCGCACCCTGGCGCCCTCCGGCGCGTACTTGTTCGCGTTGGTCAGCAGGTTGGCCAGGATCTGACCCACCCGGTCGGCGTCGGCGCGAACCTTGGGAACGCCCTTCTCGACGCTGACAGTGAGTCGCTGGTCGCGTTCGTTGAAGTGAGGGCGCATGTGGCGGCCGGCGCGCTGGGCCAGACTGCGCACCGGCGTGGGCTTCGGGTCGATGCGCAGCTTGCCGGCGTCGCTGCGGGCGAGGTCCAGCAGATCGTTGATCATGTTCTGCAGCTGCTCGGCGCTGTCCGAGATCACCTCGGCGGCCTCGTACTGCCGCGCGCTCAGCCCGCGCTTCTGCGAGGTGAGCATCTCCGCGAAGCCCTTGACCACGGTCACCGGGGTGCGCAGCTCGTGCGAGACGGTGAGCACGAAGTCGTCCTTCATCCGCTCCACTCGATCGCGCTCGCGGGCGTCGCGCTCCAGGGCGGTGGCCATCTCGTTGAAGGCTCGCCCCAGGCTCGCGATCTCCACGGGTCCGCCGACCTCGACCCGGCTCTCGAGCTCTCCCCCGGCTACCCGGCGCGCGGCGTCGACCAGCCGGGACAGGGGGGCCCGCATCGAGTTGATCAGGCCCGAGAACAGCACCACCGCTGCGATCAGCGCGCCGGCCAGGCCGACCACCACCAGGACCGTGGTCTCGCGGGTGTCGTCGCGAGCCGCCCGGCGCACCTCGTCTCGGGCGGCCGCGGTTCCTGCGCTCAGAGCCTCGCTGCTCTCGGTGACCGCGTCGGTCAGCCGGGTCCCCACCCCGCGGGGCGGGCTGCGGCCGCGGAGCATCGGCTCGGCGACCGCGTTACGCCAGGCGGCCTCGCTGGCGACCAGGCGCTCCAGCGCGGCGGCCAGCTCGGTGTCGGCCGCGGTCAGCTCAGAGGCGCGATCGGCGGCGGTCGAGAAGCTCTGGGAAGCCTCGCGGAACTCGGCGGGGTTCGGCTCCGCGCCCGGCGCCGGGGGCCGGACCGCCGCCTGCTCGAGCACGAAGCCCGAGCGCATGCGCTCGGCCTCCAGCTCGAGCTGGAAGTGGCGCGTCGTCTCGTCCTCGAAGTCGACCCGGATCTGAAACAGGCGGGCAACGCCGAGCAGCGACACCGCCAGCAGCAGGGCGAACAGAATCACGAAGCCGAGCCTGAGACGAGCGGTGAGGGATGGGTTGAATCTCATGTTCGTTGTCGCCCACCCGCCTTGCGCCTACACTACTGGCGAGGGGTTATATGCGTAAAGGATTACTCGCGGAGTGGCGGAGGGGGATGGCTTCGCGCGGCTCGGTGGCCGCGCTACTGCTCGCGGTGCCGGTCGCCGTGGCGGCGGCGATCGGCTTCGAGGGTAGCCTCGGCGGTCTGACGCAGGGACTCGGCTCCTTGGCCAGCGGCCCCGAGAGCACACAGGCCTCCTCGGAGGGCACCGGCTCGGAGGCGATCGACTCCGCAATCGCGGCGATCGCCGCAGCCACCGACGGCGATCCGAGCACGCCGGGCGGACCTATCACCGGCGGCGGCCCGGATCAGACCGGCGGTGGCGCGCCCGGGGGCGGCCCGGATCAGCCGGGCACCGGCGGCGGAACCGGACAGGGAGGTGGCGGCGGGGGCAGTGGGGGCGGCACCGGCGGGGGCGGTAGCTCGATGGTGGAGCCGCCCCAGGTCGATCTGCCCAGCGGCAATCCGACCAGCGGCCTTCTCGACGGGATCGGCGACACCCTCGACGGGGTGCTCGGCGGCCTCTAGCACCCGAGCCTGCTCGGCTTCGCACTCAGCCTCGGCTCCGGGCTCTCCTGGGGAGTCTCGGACTTTCTCGGCGGCCTGCAGAGCCGGCGCATGTCGGTGCTGGCCGTGCTCGCGGTCACCCAGCCGGTCGGGCTGCTCTTCGCGCTGATTTTCGCCGCCTTCTTCGCCGACGCGATCCCGGCCGGGAAGCTCGCCCTCGCCGCGGGCGCGGGCGCAGCGGGCATGGCCGCCCTCGCCGCCTTCTACAGCGCGATGGCGATGGGGACGATGAGCATCGTCGCGCCGATTGCCGCGCTCGGGGTCGCCGTCCCGGTCGCCTTCGGGCTGGCCGCCGGGGAGGCGCCGGGGGCCGTGCAGCTGGTGGGGCTGGTGGTCGCGGTGGTCGGGGTCGTGGTGCTCAGCTACGAGGAGGAGGACGATCCCGAGAGCGGGGCGATCGCCCGGCGGGCGATCATCTTGGCGGCGTTCTCGGCGCTGGGATTCGGGCTGTTCTTCACCGGGCTCGACGCCGCCGCCACCGACAGGCCGGGCTGGGCGGTGGTGGCGGCGCGGGCCGGCGGCGTCGCGGCCGTCGCCGCGGCAGTGCCCTTCGTCCGGCCCTCGATGCGGCCGGTGGTCGCCGCCCTGCCGGTGCTCGTGGTGATCGGCGGGTTCGACATCCTCGCGAATGCGCTGTTCGCGATCGCCTCCACGATCGGGCTGCTGCCGGTGGTCGCGGTGGGGGGCTCCATGTATCCGGCGTTCACGATCGCCCTCGCCCACCTCTTCCTCGGCGAGCGTCTCAACGCGCCGCAGCGCGCCGGGGTGGCGCTGGCGCTGGCCGGGGTGGTCCTGATCGCAGGCGGCTCCTAGCCCGCTGCGTCGAGCTCGACCCCGGTCAGCTCGCTGAGCCGGGAGATCGTCTCGGCCGGATCGCGATGGCGGATCGCGGTCATGCCGACGGCCTCGGCCCCCTCGCAGTTCTCGCTCAGGTCGTCGACGAACAGGCAGGCCTCGGGCTCGACCCCGACCCGCTCGGCGGCGAGCCTGAAGATCTCGGGCTGGGGCTTGTGCATGCCGAGCTCGCCGGAGATCAGCACCGCGTCGAAGAGCTGACCGAGCAGATCGCGGTCGTAGTGACCGGTGCTCCAGGAGTTGGAGACCAGCCCCGTGCGCAGGCCGGCCAGGCGCAGATCGCGCACCGCGGAGACCATCACGTCCAGGGGCTTCATCCCCTCGAACAGGCTGTCGATCAGCTTCTCGGGACGCTCCAGGCCGAGCCGTTCGCCGAACCGGGACTCGAACTCCCCCTCGGAGAGCTCCCCCGTCTCCAGCTTGCGCAGCAGCGCCAGGGCCTCCGGATCGGTGCGAAACAGGGTGCGGATCGCGTCGGGCTCCAGGCCCTCGCGGCGGCAGAAGGCCTCGAAGCTGTCCCAGACCGGGGTGGTCAGCACCCCGCCGAAGTCGAAAAGCGCGGCCTCATATGCTTCGCGCGGCATGGCGGAGGAGGCTAACGAGGCGACGACCGCGGCCGAGGCGCCCGACGGCATCGATCCCGGGGGAGTCGGAGGGTGGTTCGCCGAGCACGTTCCGGACGCGAAGCCGCCGCTGGGCTTCGAGCGGATCTCCGGCGGGCGCTCCAACCTCACCTTCAGGGTCACCGACTCGGCAGGGGGGGCCTGGGCGCTGCGCCGGCCGCCGCTCGGCAAGCGGCTCGGCTCCGCCCACGACATGGGCCGCGAGCACAGGGTGATCTCAGCCCTGCAGGAGACCCCGGTCCCGGTCCCGCCGGTGGTCGGCCTCTGCGAGGACGAGTCGGTCAACGGCGCCCCCTTCTACGTAATGGAGTTCGTCGGCGGTCCGGTGCTGCGCTCGGCGGAGGAGGCGCAGCAGTTCGACGAGGGACAGCGACGCGCCATCGGCGAGCAGGTGGTCGACACCCTGGTCGCGATCCACGAGGTCGATCCCGACGCGGTCGGTCTGGGGGAGCTGGGCCGCAAGGAGGCCTACGTCGAGCGCCAGCTGAAGCGCTGGCACGGCCAGTGGGAGAAGTCGAAGACGCGCGAGCTGGAGGTGGTCGACGACGTCCACCGCCGGCTGGCCGGCCGCGTCCCCGAGCAGGGGCCGGCGACGATCGTCCACGGCGACTACCGCCTCGACAACATGATCCTCTCGGAGGCCGGCGAGGTCGCCGCGGTGGTCGACTGGGAGCTGTGCACCTTGGGCGACCCGTTGGGCGACGTCGGCCGGCTGCGGGTCGACTGGTCCGAGCCC
>CAYZPZ010000042.1:1181-12420 GCA_964480205.1 uncultured Conexibacteraceae bacterium | reverse complement strand
TTCTGGCGCAGGTTGGAGATGTGCACGTCGCAGGCCCGCACGTCGCCGCGGAACTCCGTCTGCCACAGCTCCTCCATGATCGCCTTGCGCGAGAAGACCTGGCCCGGGCTCTCGGCCAGCAATCGCAGCACCTGGAACTCCGAGCGGGTCAGGTTGACGGGTTCGCCGCGGACGGTGACCAAATGCCGCGCCAGGTCGATGGTCACCGGCCCGGCCTGGATCGCCGCACCCTTGCCCCCGAAGTCGCGATCCAGCTCCTGCCGGCGCAACTGGGCGCGCACGCGCCCCAGCAGCTCGCGCACCGAGAAGGGCTTGGTCACGTAGTCGTCGGCGCCGACCTCCAGGCCGACCACCTTGTCCACCTCGGCGTCCTTGGCGGTGAGCAGGATGATCGGGACCGGGCTCGAGGCCCGGACCTCCCGGCAGATGTCCAGCCCGCTCTTGCCCGGCATCATGATGTCGAGGATCAGCAGGTCGAAGCTGTCCTCGGAGATGCGGCCCTCGGCGTCGTCCCCATCGCTGGCCAGGGTGACGTCGAAGCCCTCCTGCTCGAGCGCGTAGCCCACCGATTCGCGCACCGAGGGCTCGTCGTCGACGACGAGGATGCGGCCGGGTGCTGGGGCGCTGGGGCTCATGCCACCGGCGTGGGGGTCGGCTTCGGCTGCCGCAGGCGGACCCAGAAGACCGAGCCGCGCTCCGGCTCGGAGCGCAGCCCGATCTCGCCGCCCATCACGTCCACCATGCGCTTGGCGATCGAGAGGCCCAGCCCGAAGCCCTCCCCGGCCAGCGCGCCGCTGCCGCGATAGAAGCGCTCGAAGACACGATCCTGCTCCTCCGCGGGGATTCCCGCGCCCGTGTCCTCGACCTCGATCACCACTTCGCCGCCTTCCGCTCGCGAGCCGCGAAGGGTAACCGCGCCGGGTGCAGGCGTGTTCTTGCAGGCGTTCGAGAGCAGGCCGATCAGCACCTGGCGCAGCAGCACCGGGTCACCCTCCGCGACCAGCTCCGGCGCCACCTCGTTGCGCATCTCGACACCCTCGGGCGGGTCGACCGCCTCGATCGCCTCCTCGGCCGCCAGGCTGACGTCCACCACCTCGGCCTCCTCGCGCTCGCCCGCGGCCTCGACCCTGGCCAGCATCAGCAGGGACTGGGTCAGGCGGTTCATGCGCTCGGCGCTCTCGGCGAGCTGGTCCAGGAAACGCTCGCGCGCGCCGGGGTCGTCCTTGGCGCCGCCTCGCAGGACCTCGATCGAGCTCGAGATCCCGGCGAGCGGATTGCGCAGCTCGTGCGCGGCGTTTGAGACGAACTCCCGCTCGGCCTCCTCGCGCTTCAGCTCCTCAGTGCGGTCGCGAACCACCATCAGTACGGCGTGCTCGGCGGCGACCTTGCGAGCCTGCACCCCGTAGACCCGCCCGTCGACTGAAAGGGCGGGGACCTCGTCGGAGCCACGGCGCGCCGCCCGCCGCAGGGCCGGGATCAGGGCCGCCGCCGGCTGGCCCTGGTGCACCAGTCGCCCCGCGGCCGGGTTGGTGAAGCGGACGGTACCGTCCTCGCCGACCACGATCACCGCCTCGCGCAGCCCGTCGAAGATCGCCGAGAGCCGGTCTCGCTCGGTTGCCAGCTGCTCGAAGCTGTCGCGTAGGGCGCGGCGCATGGTGTCGAGCGACCGGGTCAGATCGCCGATCTCGTCGCTGCCACCGGCGGGCAGGGCCGCGTCGAAGCGGCCCGCCGCCATCTGCTCGGCGCTCCGCGCCAGGCGCTTCACCCTGATCGTGATCAGTGACGAGGCGATGAACGCGACCAGCAGGCCAATCGCGATCGCGATCGCCAGCGCCCGCAGGCTGTCCCCGCGCAGCGCATCGAAGGCGCGCTGCAGGGCCGGCGGCGGTGCGGCCTTGCTCACCACCGCGCCACGCACCCGCCGATCGCCGTAGATCGGGGCCGAGGCCACCGTGAGCTCGTCGCCGACATTGCTGCGGAAACGGCGGCCGGCCAGGGCGGCCGCGACGGCGTCGGGGGCGTGCTCCACCTCCGCCAGGTCCCCGGGGGCGATCGCCTGGCTGTCGAAGGGGCCGCCCCGGCGATCCAGGGCCCAGACCTGGAAAGCCTCCGAGTTGGCCTCGTTCAGGAGCTTGGCCCGCTCGCCAGGCTCGGCGTTGGCGAGCTGGTCGGCCAGGCTCGAGGTGCGGCCCACCGCGAGGTTGGCCGACTGGGCCTGGAGGGTGCGCCCCGAGGAATCCTCGACGAACAGGTAGACGGAGGCCGCGGTGATCAGGGTGACCACCGCGAAGGCCGCGCTCAGCCAGAGCCGCATCCCGACCCGGCGGCCGCCACGTCCTCTAACACTCCCCATCGCTCTACTCATCTGAGGATTTGTTAACAGACTGCGGCCCCGCGCGGGGAAATCAGGCGCCGAGCTGCTCGGCGAGGCGCAGCCAAAGCGCCTCGAGGGCGAGCTCCTCGGAGACGTTGACCCGCAGCCGGCGGCGGGTGTCGAGGGCCAGCTCGACCGCCCGGCGGGCGGCCGCCGGGTCGAGGCCCTCGGCGTCGGAGCGCAGCTCGGCGAGCCGGTCGACGTTGAGGACGAGCCCGTCGGCCCCCGAGGCGAGCGCCGCGAGATCCCGGTACCACGAGCAGCACAGCCCCAGGCCGAGGTCCAGCGCCCGGGTGCGGGCGCGGCGCTCGGTGCGCTTCACCTGCTCGCCCGCCTCGCGGGTGAGCTTGCTCTTGCGTCCGCGGCGGCCGACGGTCTCGGCGTCGGTGAGCAGCCGTCTCTCCTCCGCCGCGCCGGCGTCGGCCCCGGCCTCGGCGGCCGTCTCCAGCAGCGCGGCCCACGGCTCGGGCGGGGGCTCGGCGGCCAGCGCCGCCCGCGCCGCGGCCTCGGCGGCGGCGCGCGCGGCGCCGCCCCGCTCGGTGAGCAGGAAGCGGGCCAGCTCCAGGTCGCCGCCGCAGAGCCGCGCGGCGGCCTCCGCGTCCCGACCGCCGGCCTCCAGTGAGTCCAGCACCGCTTCGGGGGAGAGGGGAGCGAACTCGATCGGGGTGCAGCGAGAGAGGATCGTGCCGACGAGCAGCTCGGGATCAGAGCAGAGCAGGATCAGGTGGGCGAAGGCGCCGGGCTCCTCGAGCGTCTTCAGCAGCGCGTTCTGGCTCTCGTCGCGCAGCCCCTCCGCCTCCTCGATCACGAAGGCCCGGTGCTCGCCCTCGGCCGGCCTCAGGCTGGCCGCGCGGATCACCGACTCGCGGACCTCGTCGACCAGGTGCTGGGCGCCGGGCGGGCGCAGCCAGACCAGGTCGGGATGCGGAGAGGGATCGAGCAGCGCCCGCCGGCGCGCCTCGTCTGGATCGGGAGCCTCGTGCGCCAGCAGCTCGGCGGCGAACGCCCTGGCGGCGGGCGCCTTTCCGGAGCCGCGCGGGCCGCGGAAGAGATAGGCGTGGGAGGGCCCGGTGGCCAGCGCCGCGGCCAGCGCCGCCCGGGCCCTGGGCTGGTGGCGGGTCGCCTCGGCGAGCGATTCCGGGACCGCGGCGGCCACCGCGCTCAACTGCGCACCTCTCCGCGCGCCGCGCGCAGCTCGGCGAGCACCGCCTGGTGCACCCGCTCGGGTGAGCCGGAGGCGTCGACGGCGCGGATGCGCTCGGGATGGCGCTGGGCGAGCTCCTCGTAACCCTCCGCCACCCGCTTCTGCAGGTCCAGTCCCTCCCCCTCGAAGCGGTCCGCCGCGCGGCCCTGGGCGGCGATCCGCTCCGCCGCGAGCTCAGGATGGATGCGCAGGAACACGGTCAGGTCGGGCCAGAGGCCGCCGGTCGCCAGGTCGCAGAGCTCGGTGACCCGTTCGGCCCCCAGCCCGCGGGCCACGCCCTGGTAGGCGACGCTGGAGTCGCTGAAGCGGTCGCAGACGACGTCGCGGCCCGCCTCGCGGGCGGGCCCGATCACCTCGGCCACCAGCTCGGCTCGCGCGGCGCAGAAGAGCAGCAGCTCGGCGAGGGGGTCGATCCGCAGCGACGGGTCCTTGAGCAGCTCGCGCACGCGCTCGCCGGCCTCGGTCCCGCCCGGCTCACGGATCAACAGCGTCTCGGCCCCGAGCGCCTCGGCCAGCCGCGCGGCCTGGCTGGTCTTCCCCGAGCCGTCGATTCCCTCCAGCGAGATGAACACCGCACCAGGCTAGACGCCCGCCCCGTCGCCCCCAACTGCGGGGCGACTTATCCGGCTATATCCCGGAAAAGTCGCCTCGCTAGCGCTTGGCGCGGGACTTGGAGCGGGCGGTCTTGCGCCCACTGGCCCCATTCTTGCCCTTGGCCCCGTTCCCGCGGGCCCGCTTCACCTTCGTCGCCGATGCCTGGCCGGCGATCTTCTCGGCCTCCTTTGCCGCCTGCTTCGGATCCATGTCGGACTTGCCGCCCTCGCCCTCGCCCTCGGCGGCCTCCTTGGCGGCCTTGGCCGCCTCGCGCTCGGCGCGGCGCCGCTTCATCTCGGCCATCGAGGGGCAGTCGTCGTTGAGGCAGAGCTTCCAGGGGCGGCCGCGCCATGGAACCACCTGCAGGCGCGGGGTGCGCTCGCAGACCGAGCAGACCTCCTCGATCTTGTAGAGGCCGCGCACGCGCTGGGGCAGCGGGAAGGTCTGGTCGCAGGAGTCCGGTGAGTCGGGGTTGTCGCCGTCCCAGCCCTGGCAGCCGACGAAGCGCTTGCCGGACTTGCGCGCCTTGATGATCCGCAGCATGTTCGGCGAGCCGTCCTCCTGGGTGCGGCCCGCCTCCTTGCAGACGATGCAGGGGCCGAGGATGCGGTCCTGGTCCATGCCGGCCCACACCTCGCGGGCGAACTTGCGCCACTTGGCTTCCTCGTCGTCGGTCATCAGGTCGGCGCCCATCTCGTCGTAGGCCGAGCGCAGGAGGTCGCGGCTGTCGACCAGGACCTGGTCCTTGGTCATCTCGCCGGCGGCGATCTGATCCATCTCCGCCTCCATCTCGGCGGTCATGTCGGGGGTGGCCATCCGCGGCACGTAGTTCTCGAAGGCCTTGTACATCGCGATCCCGGTCTCCGAGGGCTCCGGCGGGTTCGCGAAGACGTAGCCGCGGTCATAGAGCTTCTGGATGATGTCGGCGCGGGTGGCCTTGGTGCCGAGGCCGCGCTCCTCCATCATCTCGATCAGCTTGCCCTGGCTGATCCGCGGCGGGGGCGGCGTCTCCTTGCCCTCCATGTCCACGGACTCGAGCCCGAGCTCCTGGCCCTCCTCCAGCTTGGGGATCTCGGTATCGGCAGAGCGGGCGTAGGTGTAGATCGCGGCGAAGCCGGGCTCGAGCACGTGCGAGCCGCGCACGAAGTAGATCTCGGGCTCGCCGCCGTCCGAGGGCTTGGCGGCGATGTTGGCGCGGGTGGACTCGGTCACCATCGGCGGGCTGAAGGTGGCGAGGAAGCGGCGCACGACCAGTTCGTAAACCCGGCGGTGGGCCTCGCTGCGCGCCTCCAGGCGCTTCGGGTTCACCGCCTGGGTCGGATAGATCGGGGGGTGGTCGGTGGTCTCCTTCTTGCCGCGGGTCGCCTGCAGGTCGCCCGTCTGCAGCAGGAACTCGGCCGCCTTGAACTCGTCTACCTTGACCAGCGCCGAGATCAGCTCGCGGGTGTTGAGCGAGGCCGGGTAGACGGTGTTGTCGGTCCGCGGGTAGGAGACGTAGCCGTCCATGTAGAGGTCCTCGGCGATCCGCATCGCCCGCGAGGGGGTGATCCCGAGCCGGCTGGAGGCGTCGGTGGTGAAGGCGGTGGTGTTGAGCGGGGTCGGCGGCTTGCGCGTGTTCTTGCGGGCCTTGATCTCCTTTACCGTGCCGGGGCTGTTGGAGTTGGCGACCGCGGCCTCGGCCTCCTCCTTCTTCCAGAACTTGTCGGTGCTGTGCTCGGCGGCGAAGTTCCCCTCCGGGTGGGCGAAGGTGGCGCTCACCTCCCAGTAGGGCTCGGGAACGTGGGCGCGGCGCTCGAGCTCGCGCTGCACGATCAGGCCCAGGGTGGGGCTCTGCACGCGGCCCACGGAGAGGAAGTTCGAGCCGAAGCGCCGGGTGGCCATCGAGACCGCCCTGGTCAGGGTCGCCCCCCAGATCAGGTCCATGTCCTGGCGGGCGGCGCCGGCGTTGGCGAGCGGCATCGAGAGCTCGTCCAGGTTCTCGAAGGCGTTCTCGATCTCGTTCTTGGTCAGGGCCGAGTAGCGCGCCCGCTTGATCCCGGTGCCCAACTCGGCCTTGGCGCCGTTGGACGAGGCGAGCTTGGGATTGGCCTCGGCGATCTCCTGCAGCGCCTCCAGCCCGATCAGCTCACCCTCGCGGTCGTAGTCGGTGGCGATCACCAGATCGTCGGCGTCCTTGGCGACCTTCTTCAGCGCCCGGACCACGTTCTTGTCGGTGGGCTCCTTGATCAGCTCCGCGTCGATCAGATCGCGGGGATCGGTCTGCTGCCAGTTGTCGTAGGACTCGGGGAAGGCCGGGTTGAGCACGTGACCCTTCAGCCCGATCGCGATCTGGGCGTCCGCTCCCTCGCCCCAGGCGTAGTAGGGAGTCTTGTAGGAGGACTCCTCCCTGGCGGTGCCGCCGCTGAGGATGTCCGCGATCTTCTTGGCGCTGTTGTTCTTCTCGGTGACGATCAGGCGCATCGTTCGCTCCTTCCGAGCGAGCCCAGCCTGCACGGGTGGTCCCCGCCGGTGGCTCTGGGCCAGATCGGTGCGCGAGGGTAGCAGGGGGTTCAGGCGCGACCGGCGGGTTTGGACGCTTGGCCGTAGCCACCCGGATGTGCCTGCATGAACTCCCAGGCACTGCGGATCATCTCCTCCAGGCCCCGCTCGGGACGCCAGCGGAGCTCGGATCCGGCGCGCTCGGCCGAGGCGATCAGCACCGCCGGGTCCCCCGGCCGGCGGACGCGCTCCACGGTTGGGATCGTCGTCCCCAGCTCCCGCTCGACGGTCTCGATCACCTCCCGAACCGAGTAACCCGTGCCCGTGCCGAGATTGAACACGCGATGCGTGCCCTCGGCAAGGGCGTCGAGCGCCAGCAGGTGGGCCCGGGCCAGGTCCGCGACGTGCACGTAGTCGCGCACGGCGGTGCCGTCGGCGGTGGGGTAGTCGGTGCCGAACACCTCGAGCCGGCCCTGGGCCCCGGCGGCCGTCCTCAGGATCAGCGGGACCAGATGCGTCTCGGGGTCGTGGTCCTCGCCCAGGCCGGCGCTGGCGCCGGCCACGTTGAAGTAGCGCAGGCTGATCGCGGCCAGGCCCTGGGCGGCGGCCTGGTGCTCGGCCATCTGGTCCGCCGCGAGCTTGGAGGCCCCGTAGGGGTTGACCGGCCGCGTCGGGGTGGTCTCGGTGATCGGCATCCGATCGGGCTCGCCGTAGACAGCGCAGGTCGACGAGCAGACCAGCCCGGCGACCCCCGCCTCGCGCATCGCCTCCAGCAGGTTCAGCGATCCGACCGCGTTCGTCCGCCAATAGCCCTCGGGGTCGCGCATGGACTCGCCCACCAGGGCCCTGGCCGCGAAGTGCACCACCGCGTCGCAGCCATCCGCCAGGGCCGCGCGGATCGAGCCGGGATCGAGCAGGTCGCCGCAGTGCAGCTCGGCGCCCTCGACCACGGCCTCGGGGTGGCCGCCGGAGAGGTCGTCGAAGACCTTGACCCGATCGCCGCGGGCGACGAGCTGCTCGACGGTGACGCTTCCGATGTAGCCGGCGCCGCCGGTCACCAGGACCCGCATCAGAGCGCAGCGTAACCTTTGGGCCATGCCTGCCCAGGCCTATGCCGGCAAGGAGTGCGTCTGCCAGTTCAAGCGGGGAATCTGCGATCAGACCTGCGTGCGCGACATGCTCGACACCCCCGTCTACATCGCCTGCCTGCGGCTGAGCGGCCGGCGCTGCGTCGTGGTCGGCGGCGGCGAGGTCGGGCTGGAGAAGGTCGAGGGCCTGCTCGCCTGCGGCGGCGAGGTGACGTTGGTCGCGCCGGAGGCGGTCCCCGAGCTGGAGCGCCTCGCCGGGGAGGGGTCGATCGCCTGGGAGCGTCGGCGCTACCAGCCGGGCGACCTGGAGGGCACCTTCATCGCCATCGCCGCGACAAGTCAGACCGAGGTCAACATCGCCGTCTACGAGGACGCCGAGCGCCGGGCGATGCTGGTCAACGTGGTCGACGTGCCGCCGCTCTGCAACTTCATCCTGCCCGCGATCGTCCGCCAGGGCTCGATGGCGATCGCGATCTCCACACAGGGCGCCTCGCCTGCGCTGGCGAAGCGGATGAAGCGGGAGATCTCAGAGCAGTTCGGCCCCGCCTACGCCGAGCTAGCGGTGATCCTCAACGAGGCCCGCGGCTGGGCCAAGGACACCCTGCCGACCTACCAGGACCGCAAGGAGTTCTTCGAGGGGATCGTCAACGGCGATCCCGACCCGGTGGAGCTGATCCGGGCGGGCCGCCGCGACGAGGTGCTGGAGCTGATCGAGGCTGCCCAAGGGCGGCACGCGGCCGCTGCAGCCGCGACCTGATGGCGAATCCGGGCTAGCCCTTCTTCTCCCCCAGCGTCAGCAGGTACTCGCCCGGGTAACCGTCCGGGCCGCCCGCCTCGATCTCGTCGGCGAACTGGGCGCGCAGCTCCTCTCGCAGGGCCTCCCACTTGCCCTCCGGCTCCAGGACCTGCTTGGCGGTGATCACCGGACCGAACCTGGTCTCGTAGAACTCGGTGGCTTCGTCGGCCGAGTCGAACTTGAAGGTGACCGTCGCGTCCTCGAAGCGGAGCTCGACGCCGGTGCCCTCGAACAGCCCGCGGACGTGGTCCTCGGTGCCCCAAAGCGGGGGCGGCTGAAAGCCCTCGGGCGGCGGCGGCATGTGCTTGGCGGTGGTCGAGAAGAACCGGCCGACGCTGCCGTCCGGCCTCCAGCTGGCGATGGCCAGTCGGCCGCCGGGTCGCAGTACGCGGGCCGCCTCACGGGCGGCAGCCTGGTGGTTGGGGGCGAACATGATCCCGACCGTGGAGATGACGACGTCGAAGCTCTCGTCCTCGAATGGCAGCTGCTCGGCGTCCCCTTCCACCCACTCGACCTCGACCCCGGCCTCGGCGGCGTACTCGCGCGCCGCCTCGAGCAGCTCGGGGGTGAGGTCGAGGCCTGTGACCTTGGCGCCCGTCTTTGCTGCGAGGACTGTGGCGTTGTTGCCCGAGCCGCAGCCGATGTCGAGCACTCGCTCCCCGTCGGCGATCCCGGCGCGCTCGACGGTGTGCGCGCCCATCTCGGCGATCTGGAAGACGATCGAGGGGTAGTCCCCCGCCGACCAGACCGCCTGCGCGCGCTGCTTCTCCTCAGAAAGCTTGGCTGTCTCCATGTCCCGACTCCTTCGCTTGACGATTGGAGGTGGAACGTTTTCGGATCGCGGGCCGAAGGTCAACTACAAGATCTGTAGTGGACATCGCCGCCCCAGCCGCTAAGGTCGAGCCGTGGCCGGCTACGGACAGTTCTGCCCTCTCGCCCAGGCGTCCGAGGTGCTCGCCGAGCGCTGGACGCCGCTGGTGATCCGCGAGCTGCTGCCGGGCGGGCGGCGCTTCAACGAGATCCATCGCGGCGTGCCGCTGATGTCGGCGACCCTGCTCAGCAAGCGGCTTCGCGGGCTAGAGCGGATCGGGGTGATCGAGCGCATCGAGCGCAGCAACGGCTCTGGGGCCGAGTACCGCCTCACCCGCGCCGGCCACGAGCTGGGGCCGGTGCTGGAGGGGATGGCCGTGTGGAGCGAGCGCTGGCTGCGGCGGCCGATCTCTCCCGAGGACGCGGAGCCGCAGTACGTGATGTGGACGGTCAAGACGGACGCGGTGATCGAGGAGCTCCCGAGCGAGCGCACCGTCGTGCACTTCCGCTTCCCCAAAGCCGCGGACAAGCTTCGCTACTGGTGGCTGGTGCTCGAGCGCCCCGAGATCGACCTCTGTCTCAGCGACCCGGGCTTCGGCGTCGATCTCACCGTGACCAGCACGCCCGAGACCCTCGCCTCGGTGATCGCGGGAGACCTGAAGCTGGGGTCGGCGATCCGAAGCGGCGCGATCGAGCTCCAGGGATCGCGGGAGGCGATCCGCGGCTTTCGCCGCTGGTTCGGAGTGAGCCCGCTGGCGACGGTGAAGCGCCCGCCGGGCCGGGCGCGCCCCGCGCACGCCGCCTGAGCGGCGGGGGCCGCTCAGGCCTCGGGCAGCGCGTAGATCGCGATCGCCGCGTACTGGATCGCCGCGGCGATGATCACCAGCAGGTGGAAGATCTCGTGGTAGCCGAAGACCTCGGGGTTGGGATCGGGGCTGCGGCGCGCGTAGATGACGGCTCCTGCGGTGTAGAGGGCCCCGCCCATCGCCAGCATCCCGACCGCCACCGGCCCGATCTTCTCCCAGAGCTGGGGCATCGCGGCGAGGGCCGCCCAGCCCGTGCCCAGGTAAACGGCTGCGGTGACCGGCTTCGGGGCGTCCCACCAGAGCAGGTTGAGGATGGCGCCGCCCAGCGCCGAGGCCCAGACCACGACCAGGATCACGTCGGCCAGGGTCCCCTCCATCACCAGCAGCGCGAACGGCGTGTAGGTGCCGGCGATGAAGACGAAGATCATCGTGTGGTCGAGGCGGCGCATCCACCGCCGCGCGTCGGGCTGCCAGGTGACGCGGTGATAGAGCGCGCTGGTCCCGAGCAGGGCCGAGAGCGAGAAGGCGTAGATGGAGACGGCGATGACCGCGCGGCTGCCGCTGGCGGCGACGATCAGGGCCGCGCCGGCGAGCAAAGAGACGAAGAACGCCCACTGGTGCGAGACCCCGCGCAGCTTCGGCTTGGGGATCCGCTGCACCGCCTCGGCCGCGGCGTCGCGCGCGTGCTCGAAGCGCTCGCCGGCGGCATCGCGGGCGTGACCGAGTTGCTCCCCCGCCCTGCCAGCGGCATCGCGGGCAGCCCCAACCGGATCGGGCCCCCCGCGCGTTCGGTCCCCAGCCTCACCCATCCGTAACCACCATAGCCTCCGGGCGGACGGTGACGTCGGGTCTCTGCGCGATGCGTCGGAAAGCTGACCTCGATGCGAGGAATCCCCGGTGGAGCCGCTATATCTAGCGCCTTGAGCACGAGCGGGAAACACTAGCCCTAGTACACTAGGCGGCATGAACTGTCCCGCCTGTCAGGCCGAGACCAGGGTGCTGGAGAGCCGCCGAGCCGAGGGCGGCGCCGCGACCCGCCGCCGGCGCGAGTGCCGCCGCTGCGGCGAGCGCTTCACCACCTTCGAGCGC
>CAYZPZ010000042.1:0-1081 GCA_964480205.1 uncultured Conexibacteraceae bacterium | reverse complement strand
CCGCCGCCGGCGCGAGTGCCGCCGCTGCGGCGAGCGCTTCACCACCTTCGAGCGCGCGCTGCCCCAGCCGCTGTCGGTGGTCAAGCGAAGCGGCCGCCGCCAGCCCTTCGACCGCGCCAAGCTGCGCTCGGGGCTGGTGCGGGCCTCGCACAAGCGCGACGTCGACCCGCGCGAGCTGGAGGCGATCGTCGAGGGGATCGAGCGAGAGGCGCGCGCGGCCGGCGGCGAGATCAGCGCCGCGCGGATCGGCGAGCTCTGCCTGCGGGGACTCGAGCCGCTCGACCGCGGCGCCTTCCTGCAGTTTGCGGGAACCCTCCCCGGCGAGCCCTCCTCTGGCCTCAGCGAAAGCCCGCAAACAGGAGGGTCGGGCGCTGCGGGTTCCATCCGGTATGAGGAGGATGCTGCGGAGCTACCCCGAGAAACGGACAGAGAGCGAGCGAGAGGAGACTTCTGATGGCCAGGGCAGCTTCCAAGTCGGCGAGGACGACCGGGAAGGGGCTGGTCATCGAACGGCGCTTCACGCGCGAGGGGGTCCACCCCTACGACGAGCTGGAGTGGGAGAAGCGCGACGCGATCATCGGCGCTCCCGACAACCCCGCCTTCGAGCAGCGCGGCGTCGAGTTCCCCAAGAGCTGGTCCCAGAACGCGACCAACATCGTCGCCCAGAAGTACTTCCGCGGCCAGCCGGGCTCCCCCGAGCGCGAGAGCTCGGTGCGCCAGATGGTCAGCCGGGTCGCCGGCCGGATCGCCGAGGCGGGCCGGGAGGGCGGCTACTTCGCCACGGACGCCGACGGCGACGCCTTCGAGGCCGAGCTCACCTCGATCCTGGTCAACCAGAAGGCCGCCTTCAACAGCCCGGTCTGGTTCAACGTCGGCTGGAAGCCGCCCGGCTCAGAGCAGGCCTCGGCCTGCTTCATCCTCTCGGTCGAGGACGACATGGAGTCGATCCTCGACTGGAACACCAAGGAGGGGATGATCTTCAAGGGCGGCTCGGGCTCGGGGATCAACCTCTCCAAGAGCCGCGGCTCGATGGAGCCGCTCTCCAAGGGCGGCACCGCCTCCGGGCCGGGCCGCTTCATGC
>CAYZPZ010000041.1:0-12767 GCA_964480205.1 uncultured Conexibacteraceae bacterium | reverse complement strand
TCGGCATGAAGGTGGCGTGCCAGCCGTACTTCATCGCGTACTCCTTGACCGTGATCCGGTAGGTCATGCAGTCGTCGGCCATCGCCAGCGCATCCTTGAAGCGCATGTCCACCTCGTGCTGGGAGGGGCCGACCTCGTGGTGGGTGTACTCGACGTGTATCCCCTGCTGCTCCAGGGCCAGCACGGTCTCGCGGCGCACGTCGGAGGCGGCGTCGAGAGTGGTCAGGTCGAAGTAGCCGCCTTGGTCGAGGGGCTCCGGGGCGCCGTCGGGGGGCTTGGCGGAACGGAAGTAGAAGTACTCGAGCTCGGGGCCGATGTTGTAGGCGTCGAAGCCCATTTCGCGCGCCCGCTGCAACGCCCGCCGCATGATCCAGCGAGGGTCGCCCTCGTAGGGGTCGCCGCCCGGCACCTGGATGTCGCAGAACATCCGGGCGACCCGCTTGGTCTCCTCCGGGCGCCAGGGGATCAGGTGGAAGGTCTCCGGATCGGGCATCGCGATCATGTCGGATTCCTCGATCGGGTTGAAGCCGGTGATCGAGGAGCCGTCGAAGCCCATCCCCCCCTCGAAAGCATCCTCGAGCTCTGAGGCGTTGATCGAAAAGCTCTTCAGCTGGCCCAGAAGGTCGGTGAACCAGAGGCGCACGAAGCGGACGTCCTGGTCCGAGCAGTAGGAGAGGATCTCCTTGGCTGTGCGCGGGGGGTCGGCCACGGGCGCAAAACTTACAACGAGGGAGTGAACCGTTCTCTGCGGGGTAGGGATCTGATGGACACCATCGCGTTGCACCGCGGGCGCCGACGGCGTATACTTACGTCCAGTAAGTAACAGGCTAAAAGTAAAGTAGGCTTAGACAAGTGACGATCAAGACCGAAGTCAGCCGCTTCCACATCCACGACGAGCTCACCGCGCCGAACGAGTCCGCGCCGCTGATCAAGAGCATCCAGACCGCGGGGGGCGCGGTATCCAAGTTTCTCGGGGTGCTCGCCGAGTCACCCTCGGCGCTGCGCGCCTACACGCGCTTCCGCACCGAGCTGCGCAAGGGATCGCTCCCTCAGGCGACGCGCGAGCGCATCGGCCTCGCTGTGGCCGAGCGGCGCGACGATCCATACACCCTGAACCAGTACGCGCGCACCGCCCGCGCCGCGGGCCTCGGCCTGGACGAGGTCGCTCGCGCCCGCGAGTTCACCTCGGCCGACGAGAAGGAGGCCGCCCTGCTCGCTCTGCTGAAGGAGACGCTGGAGCTGGAGGAGAAGCCTCCGCACCACCTGGTCGAGGAGGCCCGTGAGGCGGGCTGGAGCGACGCCGAGATCCTCGAGGCGGTTGCGGAGCTGGCGCTGGCCGAGTTCCAGAGCCTGCTTTCCTCGGCGGCCGAGCTTCCACTGGAGAGCTCGGATCCAGCGGTGCTTCGCTCCGCCGCCTAGCGCCCGGCCCTAGGAGGCGGGCGGGGTGACGGTCGCGACGATCTTCCCCTTGCCCTTCTTCAGGAAGCCGACCCGCTTGGCGGTCTTCTTGGTCAGGTCCCAGGCGAAGCCCTTGCGATAGGGGCCGCGGTCGATCACGGTGGCGGTGATGCTGCGCCGCTTGTGCCTGAAGTTGACCAGGGTGCCGCACGGAAGTCCCTTGTGGGCGGTGCCGATCACGGTGGGCCGCAGGACGAGCCCGCAGGCGGTGGTCCGTCCCCAGAGGCCGGGGCCGTACCAGGTGGCCTTCTTGAAGACCGTCCAGCTCGTGCTGCCGCTCGGCGGCGGCGGAGTGGGCTCGGCTACCGGGGTCGTGGTGCCGCCCGTCTGACCCTGAGCGGGCGCGGCGGCGACGCTCAGCGCGATCGCGCAAGCCAGCGCGGCGACGACCCTCGTTTTCGCGTTCGGAACCGTGGTCACAACTTTCTCTTTCGTTGCCTACGGGGTTAGCTGACGGGCTCGCGCTGAAAGATCGCGCTACGTGGCGGCTGCCACGACTCGCCCCATTCCTGGGTCCCCCGATCTCCGCTGTATGTGATTGCGGAGACTCGGCGAAAGCGGGCGGCATCCTAGCAGGGCGGCGCCCGACTTTCCCGGTTATCGCTCGGCGCCGAACGGAGCCGGGCGACATATGCTCCGCCGGTGCCGACCGCGCTTGTCACCGGTGCGGGACGCGGGCTCGGGCTGGCGATCTCCCGGATGCTGATCGGTCGCGGCTTCAAGGTCGCCGTCACCGACGTCGACGGGCCCGCCGCCGAGCGGGCGGCCGACGAGCTGGGCAAGCGGGCCCAGCCGAGCCGGCTCGACGTCACCGACGGGCTGGCCTGCATCGAGGCTGCCCGCGAGCTGGAGTCCCACGCCGGTGGCCTGGATCTGTGGGTCAACAACGCCGGCGTGCTCTTCCCCGGCGTCTCCTTCGAGCAGGATCCCGCCGTGCACCGGGTGATGCTGGAGGTGAACGCGATCGGCACCTTCAACGGCACCCTGGCCGCGCTCGAGGTGATGCGCCGACAGGGACGCGGCCACGTGATCAATGTGGTCTCGCTGGCCGGGCTGGTCGCCGCCCCGGGCGAGGTCGCCTACTCGGCGAGCAAGCACGCCGCGATCGCCTTCTCGATCGGGACCCTCGCCGACCTGCGGCGCTCCGGGGTGAAGGACATCCACATCTCCGCAGTCTGCCCGAGTGGCATCTGGAGCCCGATGCTGGAGGACAAGCTCGACGACCCCGACGCAGCCGCCTCGTTCTCGGGGCCGATGTACACGCCCGAGCAGGTGGCGGCTCGGATGGAAACGCTGATCGACTCGCCCCGGCCAGTGCTCGCGATCCCGCGCTGGCGCGGCGCCTACCTGCGGCTCTTCGATGCCTTCCCTCGACTGACGATGCGACTGCTGCCGCTGCTGCTCGCGGACGCGCGGCGCCGTCAGGCACGCTTCAAGCACAAGCTCGAACGCCGGGCCGGATGAGCGGCGGAGGTACGGGTGACGGCGACGCGCCCGTCCCGCGCGGCCGTCACACCCCAGCCGACCGCGGTGTGCGGCGCTCGCGATTCCATACCGCGCGCGGCCCGATCACGCTCTCCGGACTGCTGCGGCTGCCGGCCGTCCACCTCCGGGCCCGCCGCGGCCGGGTGCCCGAGCGACCCTGGATCGTGCCCGCTGCGATCGGCTGGCTGCGGCGACGGGTCAGGCGGCGTTGGCGCGTCCTCGAGCTTGGGGCCGGACGCTCGACGATCTGGTTCGCGCGGCGGGCCGGGCAGGTCCTCTCCCTCGAGGACAACGAGTTCTGGGTTGAGTGGACGAGGCGGCGGCTCGGCGAGGCGGGCGCTCGGAACGTCGAGCTGCGGCAGGTGCCGATCGAGCGGCTGCTGGCGGAGATCGAGGGGTTACCGGACGACCGATTCGACCTGGTCGTGGTCGACTTCCTCGAATCGCCCGAGGTCGACCGCGTCGGGGCGGTAAGGCGGGCCCGGACCAAGGTCCGCCCGGGCGGCCGCCTGCTCCTCGATGACTCCGATCGGCCGCCCTATGCGCCGGTCGACGAGTTGCTCTCCGGCTGGCGACGCCGCCGCTTCGTCGGGGTCAAGGACGGCTGGCCGGAGGTCTGCGAGACCACGATCCTCCGCCGTCCGCGGGCGGGCTGAGCCGACCCGGGCTCAGGCGGCGAAGCGGGCCTCGGCGCGGGCGCGCCGTTTGGCCGCCTCGACCTCGCGGTCCTTCGGCGCCGCCTGGGTCACAAGGCCGTCCAGGAGTCGGTGGGTGGCCGCAGCCACCTCTTCGACTGCGCGATCGAAGACCTCGGCGTTCGCCTTGGACGGCTTGTTGGACCCGCTGATCTTCCGCACGTACTGAAGGGCGGCGTCCTGGACCTCCTCGGCGCTGGCCGGGGGCTCGAAGTTGTGGAGGGTTCGGATGTTTCTGCACATGGCGTCAGCCTAGAGGACCGACTCCCCGATCCCGTCGCATTGGGGCGCGGCGGAAATAGAGAAGGCCCCTCGCGGGGCCTTCTCCGTAGTGAGCCTGTAAGCCGGATCCTGTCGTGGACAGCCATCCATCTCTGCGGCCTACCTGGACCTCGCCGGGCCGGGTCGAAGGTCCTGCTTGGCCTTGCACCGGGCGGGGTTTGCCTTGACGCGACGCGTCACCGCGGCGCCGGTGCGCTCTTACCGCACCTTTTCACCCTTGCCTGTGCGCGGCTCACGTGTGGCCGCGCCATCGGCGGTATGTCTCTGTGGCACTTTCCCGCGGGTTTCCCCGGGTGGGCGTTACCCACCGCCCTTGCCCTGTGGTGTCCGGACTTTCCTCGAAGCATCACCTCCTGGCGACGTTCGCGGCTGCCTAGCTCACACACGCAATGGTAGCCCCGCGCGGCGGTTCCGCGGAACCGCGAGGAGGCGCCGGCGAGATTCGCGCGCGAGTCGGCTCAGGAGAGCTCGGACCCGCAGGACCTACATCCCGCGGATTCGAGCTCTCCCTTGCAGACGGGGCACTCGGCTCGTCCCGAGGCCGCCAGGTCCTCCCAGGCGCCGAGGATCCGATCCTCGAGCGTCGACCCGGACGGCTCGAACAACCTCCCAGCCGAGCGCGCCAGCTCCGGCCGCTTGATCGCGGCCCCAGTCTCCGTGGCGACGGCAACGCTCACGAGACACTCCTGAAGACTCCGACCACTCGGCCCAGCAGCTGAGCGTCGCTGCTGCGGATCGGCTTCATCGCCTTGTTCTCCGGCTGCAGGCGGATGTGGTCACGCTCGCGGAAGTAGCGCTTCACGGTCGCCTCGTCCTCGATCAGCGCGACCACGATCTCGCCGTTGCGGGCCTGCTGGGCGGGCCTGACCACCGCGAAGTCGCCGTCGAGGATCCCCGCCTCGATCATGCTGTCCCCGCGCACCCGGAGGATGTAGTCACCGGCCTCGCCGCCGATCACGTCGGGTACCTGCAGATACTCCTCGACGTTCTCCTCGGCTACGATCGGCTCGCCGGCGGCGACATGCCCGACCAGGGGTAGCCCGGTCGGCCGGACCGCGCGCTTGGCGCGCTCCACCATCACCTCGATCGCACGCGGCTTGGTGGGATCGCGCTTCAGCACCCCGAGCTTCTCCAGCTTGGAGAGATGGGCGTGCACGGTCGAGGACGAATGCAGCCCCACGGCCTTGCCGATCTCCCTCACCGTCGGGGGATAGCCGTGTCTGGAGAGATAGCGGCTGATGAAGTCGAAGATCTCGCGCTGGCGCTTGCTCAGTTCCTTCACGGAGAGGTCCATTGCTCCTCCTGGGTCAACCCCGCCCGGGACACCGGGTCCTTGGTCTCTGACGAACACACGTTCGTAGAGTACCGCGCTTCCCGGACGCCTTCAACCCATGGCTAGAATCAGCCTCTCTGCGCCTGTGGCGGAACTGGTAGACGCGCAAGGTTGAGGGCCTTGTGGCCCTAACGGGCCGTGGAGGTTCGACTCCTCTCAGGCGCATCGAGGCCCGGCGGCTGCACATTGAACGTCCCGCGTACCCCGTTATAGGGGGGCCTCCGGGACGTTCTCGATGGGGCCGCGCCGGGGCCGGGCGGGGTCAGCCCGGGGGGATGTTCTGGTTGCCGCGGAAGAGGTTGTCGGGGTCGAACCGCGTCTTGAGCTCGCGCAGGCGGTCGTACTTGGCGGGCCCGTAGGCCTCGCGGACGCGCTCGGGCCCCTCGTCCATGAGGAAGTTGACGTAGACGCTGGTGTGGAAGGGCTCCAGCGCCGACCAGAAGTCGCGTGCCCACCGGCGCTCGCGGTCGAAGCCCTCGGGGCCCTCGGTGGAGCAGGTGATGTTGAAGGTGTGCCCGGCACCGCGGCCGTTGAAGGCGGTCTCCTCCTCACCCACGCGCGAGATCGCGCCCCCCTGCTGCCAGATCGGGAAGCTGGTCAGCGGCGAGGCGATCCGCATCGAGTGCTCGACCGTGATCTCGATCACCTCGTCGGTCAGCTCCTCCACGTCGCAAGAGCGGATGTAGTACCAGCGCCCGTGAGGGAAGCTCGGATCGAACAGGCGCTGGTGCTCCGCGAAAGTCTTCGGCTCGCAGAGATCGAGCACCGGCGAACCGAATTCGCGCAGCGGCCGGATCACCTCCTCGCCTCGGTCCAGCGGACCGCACCAGCAGCAGGCCACGGCGACGACCAGCTCGCCGTGCAGTTCCGCCGGTACCCAGTCAACCGGCGGGGCCTTCCGGTGGACGACGATCGTCATCAGCTCATCGGGGGCGTCCGCGATCCAGTCGCGGTAGAAGCGCAGCACGTCGCGCGAGTCCTCCATTCGCCAGAAGATCGGGCCGGCCAGCACGGCGGGGTCGAGCGGATTGAGCCCGAACTCGAATGAGGTGACGATGCCGAAGTTGCCGCCCCCTCCCCGCAGCCCCCAGAACAGGTCCGGGTTCTCCTCGGCACTTGCGCTCACCACCTCTCCCCCGGCCGTCACCACCTCGGCCGCCAGCATCTGGTCGGCAGTCAGCCCGTAGCGGCGCTGCAGCCAGCCGATGCCGCCGCCGAGGGTGAGTCCGGCCACTCCGGTGTGGGTCACGATCCCGGCGGGGACCACCGTGCCCAGCGGCAGGGTGGCCGCGTCGAGCTCGCCGAGCAGGGCGCCCGGCTCGACCCGCACTGTGCCCGCGTCGGCGTCGGGCTCCACGGCCTTCATCAGCGAGAAGTCGATCACCACCCCGTCGTCGCAGACGGAGGCGCCCGGGAAGCTGTGGCCGCCGCCCCTCACCGCCAGGGGCAGACCCGAGCGCCTGACGAAGGCCAGCGCGGCCCGCACGTCATCGGATGCGGTGCAGCGGGCAATCAGCGCCGGCGAGCGGTCGATCGACCCGTTCCAGACGGCGCGCTGCTCCTCGTAGCCGGCGTCACCGGGCCGCACCAGCTCACCGACGAAGGAGCCCTCCAGCGCGCTCAGGGCGCCGGCGTCGAGCTTCGCGGGCGCCGCCATCGGCTCAGGACCCCTTGAACTCGGGAGGGCGCTTCTGGGCGAAGGCCATCACGCCCTCGAGGAAGTCGGAGGTCTGCCCCTGCTCGCGCTGGGCCTCGGCCTCGGCGTCGAGCTGCTCGGCCAATCCCGCGTAGACGCGCCGGTTGAGCAGCGCCTTGTAGTTGGCGTAGGAGCGAGTCGGCCCGGAGACGAGGCCGCCGAGCAGCTGATCGGCCTCAGCCTCGAGCCCGTCGTCGGGCACCACGCGGTTGACCAGCCCCCACTCCAGGGCCTGCGCGGCGGGAACCTTCTCACCCAGCATCCCCATCTCGGTCGCCCTCGCCAGCCCGATCCGCGCGGGCAGCATCGCGGTGCTGCCGCCGTCGGGAACGAGCCCGATGTTGACGAAGGCGAGCAGGAAGTAGGCGGACTCGGCCGCCACGATCAGGTCGCAGTCGAGGGCCAGCGAACAGCCGATCCCGACCGCCGGGCCGTTGACCGCCGCGATCACCGGCTTCGGCATCTCGCGGATGCCGAGGATGATCGGGTGGTAGAGCTCGCGCAGCCGCACGCTGAGATCGGGCACCCCGCCCTCATCGCCGGGGCGCTCCTCCTTGAGATCGGCGCCCGAGGAGAAGGCGCGCCCGGCGCCGGTGATCAGCACCGCCCGGACCGACTCGTCCCCGGCGACGGTCTCGACCGCGTCCAGGAGATCGCGCCCGAGCTGCTCGTTCCAGGCGTTGAGCGAATCGGGGCGGTCGAGCAGCAGGCGGGCCGCCCCGCCGTCGATCCTCAGGTCGATCGTCTCATGGGTCCCCATGCTCCACGCGAAGCCTACGCCGCGGCGGTGAGGCACGGGGACGTCGCAAGCTCAGCGCCCGCGGCGCGGGGCGGTTAGCGTTCTCCCAGGGGTATGGACTCGCAGACGATCAGCGATCTGACCATCCCGCTGTTCACGGGGGGCATCGGCTACGTCACCAACTGGACCGGCGTCTGGATGCTCTTCTACCCGGTCGAGTTCGCCGGCTTCCGGCTGCCCGGCCTGGCCCGGGCAGCGCACCTGCTGCCGCGCCGCATCCAGCAGATCCCCGGGGTGATGAAGGGCGGCGTCGGCTGGCAGGGGATCATCCCCTCGCGCGCGGCGAAGATGGGCTCGATCGCGGTGGACAAGGGAATCGCCAAGCTCGGCAGCCCCGCCGACTTCTACCAGCGGCTCGACCCCGAGCAGATCGCCGAGCAGATCCTGAGCTCGGCGCGCGGCGACATCCGCGAGGTGGTCGAGCGGATCATGCGACGCGAGCACCCCGACCTCTGGGGCGACGTCCCCCAGCGGGTCCGCGACGCAGTCCACGCCCGGGTGCAGGCGCAGCTCCCGGACATCGTCCGCGAGGTCACCGACCAGATCGGCGAGCACATCGACCAGCTGCTCGACGTGAAGCTGATGGTGATCCGCCACATCGAGGCCAATCCCGAGCTGGCCAACCGGATCTTCCTCGAGGTCGGCCGCAAGGAGCTTCGCTTCATCATCAACTTCGGCTTCTTCTTCGGGTTCCTCTGCGGGATCCCCCTGGTGCTGATCGTCCACGCCCTGCCCTTCTGGTGGGTCCTGCCAATCGGCGGCGTGATCATCGGCTGGGTGACCAACTGGCTGGCGATCATGATGATCTTCGAGCCCACCTTCCCCCACCGCTTCGGCCCGCTGAAGCTGCACGGGCTGTTCCTGCGCCGCCAGCCCGAGGTGGCCGAGGTCTACGGGGAGATCATCGCCGACGACATCGTCACCGCCGGCAACATCGGCGAGGAGCTGCTGGAGGGGCCGCGCGCGGATCGCACCCGGCGCATGATCGAGGACGCGATGCGGCCCGCGATCGACCGCTCGGTCGGCGCCGCGCAGACCGCGGTGCGCATGGTCGTCGGCTCAAAGCGCTACGACGCGATCCGCGAGGGGCTGGCCAGCGAGGCGGTCGACTACACGATCACACCGCTCTCGGACCCCGACTTCAACCGCCGCCAGGCCGCCAAGGTGCGTTCGCTGATCACCGATCGGATGCGCGAGCTGCCCTACCCCGACTTCGCCGAGCTGCTGCGCTCCGGGATGAAGGAGGACGAGTGGTTGCTGCTGTTGCACGGCGGCGTGCTCGGCTTCTTCGCCGGGCTCTTGCACCTCGCCATCTTCGGCGTCTGATCGGGGACAATCCCGGCGATGGAGGAGCGGCGAATCGAACGGGAACCGGGCGAGCGCGGGGACGGGGAGCGGCCCGTCGAGCGGCGCCGCCGTCGGCTCGGGCCGGTCGGCCAGGCGGCGGGGCTGGCCAGGATCGGCGCCGCGGCCTGGTGGCGAAGCGCGATCTGGACCGCGGCTGCCTCGGCACGGGTCGGCTCGCGGGTGATGCGCGCTGCGGCCAACGGCCAGGCCCCGGCGGAGGTCTTCCGTGGCGCCCGCACCGAGGTCCGCTCCTACGCCCGGCGGGTGCTCGGGATCATCGACCCCGACGAGCTGATCCGTCAGGCCGCCTCGGAGATCACCACCCGCAACACCGGTGCCGAATCGAACGGGACGCCGCGGCCCCTGCGCGAGCTGGGTGCCGAGCTGCTGCGCCGCTCGGCCGACGTCAACTTCGAGGAGGGGACCCACCCCGCCTACGCCCGTATCCTCGAAGACCTGGCCCCCGACGAGGGGCGGATCCTGCGCCTGCTCGCCACCGCCGGGCCTCAGCCCTCGGTCGACGTCCGCAGCGGGCTGATCCCGCTCAACGCGACCTCAGAGCTCGTCGAAGCCGGGCTCAACATGCTCGGCTCGGAGGCCGGATGCCGGTGCCCGGACGACGTCCCCGCCTATCTCAACAACCTCAACCGGCTGGGGCTGGTCTGGTTCTCGCGCGAGCCGCTCCCCGATCCCCTGCGCTACCAGGTGCTGGAGGCCCAGCCCGAGGTGATCGAGGCGATCGAGCGCGCCGGTCGCGCCCGGACGATCCGGCGCCGGGTCGAGCTCACTCCCTTCGGCGAGCAGTTCTGCGAGCTGTGCCTGCCGCTGGAAACCGCCGAGATCGAGGCGCTGCCGGGCTCAGCCACCGATCCTGGTCAGCCAGACTCCGGAGAGGGCGGGGATCATTGAGCCGCCGTCGAGCCCGCGGACCGATGCCTCCAGCCCCACGGCCACACCGCCGATTCTCACCTGAGAGATGAGCGGATCGCTCCGGACCGCAGCGGTGCCCTCCCGGCCCAGCGGCTGAGCGACCTGCGCCTCTCCCGAGCGCAGCAGCTCCACCCGAGCCCCCGAATCGGCCGCCGGCACGAAGGAGACTCCATCCAGCGCCGGGCCCAGCCCCTGCGCGCTTCCCCACCAGCCCCCGTACCGCGTCAGCTCCAGGGCCGAGCCGGAGCGGGCGGTGAGCTGGAACGCGCCCGTCCCGGTCCCGGCGGCCCCGGACCGAAAGCGGGCCCGCTGCCCGCCCCCGGGGGCAAGGGCCTGCGGCGAGACGATCCCCAGGCGAGGGGAGGCGAGGCGCTCGGCGAGCCGCTCGACCGGCCGCTGAAAGTGGAAGCGGACCTCGTTCGGCCGCGGCGCGTCGACCGCGAACAGCCCCGGCAGCAGCTCCTGTCCCGCCGCCACCGAGCTCCAGCGCCGGGCGTTGGCCAGCACCGCGTCGGCGTCGAGCCGGCTGCCGTCCTGGAAGCGGACGTCGGCTCTCAGCACCACCATCCAGGTCGTCCCGTCGCGCGACGAGTTCACCGCCGTAGCCAGACCCGCGGGGCGAGGATCGCTCTCGTACGGGGGGCTGAGGCTCGCCACCAGCGGCTCGTGGATCTGGCGGCTGACCAGCTGAGCGCCGGGCTGCGAGGCCTGGAGCGGATCCAGGGAGTCGGGCAGCCGGGCGAGCGCGTAGGTGAGCGAGCCGCCCCCGCCGACCTCCGGCAGCCGTCCGTTGGGGCCCGGCCGCTCATCGTCTGAGCCGCAGCCGGCGAGCAGTAGGGCGAGCGCCACCACGCCCGCGAGCGGACGCGCGATCCGCCTGCGCCCTACAGGTTGAGCATGATCAGCGCGTTCACGGCCCAGAGGACCGCGAAGAAGATCGTCCACCGGGTCAGGTTCCTCTCCACCAGCGAGCCGCCGCCGAACGAGCCGCCGCCGGCGCCGATGCCGAAGGCGCCTGAGAGCCCCGAGTCCTTGCCGGAATGCAGCAGGACGAGGAAGATGAGGATCACGGAGATCGCGACCTGGACCACGCCGAGCAGGGATTCCATCGGGGCCAGTGTAGATCAGGGGGCGGGTCAGCTAGGGGGCTGCTCCGTCTGCTTGTCCGATCCCTCCCCCTCCAGCCGGTCCAAGCGCTTCAGCACCTCGATCGCCTCCGCGCGCAGCTCGCGGTCGAGGCGCTCGAAGTCGCGATCGGAGAGCTTGCCCGAGGCGCGGTCGGCCTCGGCGTCGCCGATCTCGCGGTAAAGCACCAGCTTGCGGGCCTCGAGGTCCGCCCGCTCGGCCGCAGCGGGATCCTCGCTTTCTCCCTGGCAGGCGCGACGGAGCGGCCCGGTGATGAAGGCGGCGACCAGGGCGAGAATCGCCAGCGCGAGCAGGAACTCCAGCATGACCCAGGGCCCGCTAGGCGCGCTTCAGCTCGCGGCCGAGGCGCGCCCGATAGGCCGCTTGGACGCGCCGCCGCGCCTGGGCGGACGGCCAGACCGCCACCGCCGCTCCCCCCAACGCCACCAGCGCCCCGACCCACAGCCAGAACACCAGTGGGTTGACGATCACCCTGAAGGTGGCGGGCGGCGGGCTCTGCGCGTAGCGCTCGGCCAGCGCCAGGATCGCGATCCCCTGGGCGGCCGGCCCCGCGTCCGCCAGCTGGGCGTTGCCCCGGGCGATGTCGGGATCCAGGACCGAGAGATCGGGCTGGAAGGCAGCCCAGAAGTCCTCACCCGCTCCCGAGCGCAGCCCGATCTCGCTGGTCGCCTCGCCCTCGAAGTAGCGTCCGATCGGCCCCGCCTCGGGGTTCTGAGTCGGGTAGTAGTTGCGCGCGGGGGCGAGCGCGAAGTCCCTGCCCTCCCCCTCCACCTGGAGCGAGGCGACGAAGGCGATCCGCTCGTTATCGGGGTCGGCGTCGAGCCCGCGGTAGGTGACCTTGTAGTCGCCCACGCTCGCGGTCTCACCGACGTTGAGGCGCAGGTCGCGGTTGGTCTGGAAGCTGGAGGACGCGGCGATCCCGATCAGCAGGATCGCGATCCCGGCGTGGACCACGTATCCGCCGTAGCGCCGGCGGTTGCGCGCCACGGCCCGCCCCAGCGCGCGGGCGAAGGGCTCTTCGGTCAGAGCTCGGCGCGCAGCCCCCGCCCGCCAGAACTCCTGGCCCAGCGCGAACAGCGCGAAGGCGGCGAACGCGAACAGACCCAGGGCCCAGGGGCTGTGGGCAGCGTCGGTGAAGGCCGCCAGGCCCAGCGCGGTGACGGCGGCGGCGAGGCCCGGCCACAGCAGCAGCCTCGCCGCCGCGCGCGCGGTCAGCCGCCCCCAGGCCAGCAGGGGCCCGATGCCGGTGAACAGCACCAGCAGCACCCCGAACGGGGTCACGTAGCGCTCGAACCAGGGCGACGCGAGCGAGGAGCGCTCACCGGTGAAGGCCTCGGCGATCAGGGGGAAGAAGGTCCCCCAGAAGACCACGGCGGCGAGACCGACGAGGAGCAGGTTGTTGACGAGGAAGATCGCCTCGCGGGAGAGCGCCGCGGAGATGCGTCGCTCCGAGCGGAGCTCCCCGAGCCTGCTGACGATCAACGCCGTGGCGCCGATCGCCACCGCGGCGATCAGCCCCAGCAGCGGGCCGCCCACGGTGGAGGCCCCGAAGGCGTGGATCGACTCGAGGATGCCCGAGCGCACCAGGAAGGTCCC
>CAYZPZ010000040.1:0-12836 GCA_964480205.1 uncultured Conexibacteraceae bacterium | reverse complement strand
CGGGGCTATAGCTCAGTTGGGAGAGCGCCTGGATCGCACCCAGGAGGTCGCCGGTTCGAGTCCGGCTAGCTCCATCTTCGAGAGGGCACTGCACGTCGGCGGCTTGTGCGCGCGGGAGATCGGCGTAGATCGCCGAGATCGCGAGACCGAGCCCCCTGTATCAGGCGTCCTTTCTGTTGCTAGCCTGCGACGATGCACTGTCGCGTCGCTATGCGTGCTCGGCAAGCACTCCGCGTCGTGACGCGAGGGCCGCGGGCTCGCGGACGACGGCTCGTCTGGCTTTGCGGCGCAGCAACGCTTGCGATGGTCGTGCTGGTGGCCACCCCCGCAAGCGCGGAGCCGCACAGAGTCAGGGTGATCATCGAGTACGTGGAGCCGCCGACCCGGACCGACGTCTCAGAGGTCAAGCGGGCGGGCGGGCGAGTCGACCATCGCTACGAGGTCGTGCCCGCGCTCGCAGCGCGGGTGCCGGAGGGGGCGATCCGCGGCCTCGAGCGCAAGCGTCGCGTCCACTCGGTAGAGCTGGACCAGCGCATGGAGGCGCTCGACTACCGCTCGACGCACGACTGGGGCATCGCTCACATCAATGCGGACCAGGTTCACGCGGACGGCAATACCGGTGCCACTGAGGCTGGTACGCCGATACGCGTCGCGGTCACCGACACCGGCATCGACTGCGCGCACGCCGAGCTCGACTCGAACTGCGGGCTCGGGCCGAGCTACGTCGAGGGAACCAATTCTTCCGTGGACGACAACGGCCACGGCACCCATGTGGCCGGAGCGGTGGCCGCCGAGCGCAACGCCCTCTCCAGCGGGGTAGTCGGCGTGGCTCCTGGCGCTCGCGCTCTCGCCTACAAGGTGCTGGACAGCGGCGGAAGCGGCTACTGGAGCGACCTGGTGGCGGCGATCGACCACATCTGGAACGGCGGCGATCCCCGCGCCGAGGTGATCAACATGAGCCTCGGCGGGCGGTCCGCTCCTTCCACTCTGGAGGAGGCGCTGAACCGGGCCTACGGCAGCGGCATCCTTCCGGTGGCCGCGGCGGGGAATGGCGGCAACTGCGGCGGAAACAACGACAGCACCTCCGTGCCGGGGGGGTACGAGAGCGTGGTCGCGGTCGCCGCGGTGAACCCGGACAATCACCGTCCCTGCTGGTCTTCAACGGGTCCGCAGGTGGAGCTCGCCGGCCCCGGCGTATCCACCTTCTCCACCTGGCCCTCGGGGCTCTCGAGCAGCAGCCACGATCCTCAGCCGGTATGCGAGGACGGGATCTGCCATTACAAGTTCGGCTCGGGCACTTCGATGGCCTCGCCGCACGTGGCCGGCGGCGCGAGCCTGGTGATCGCGGCGGGCGTCACCGACACGAACGGCGCGTACGGGGCGGCGGACGAGGTTCGTGACCGGCTCGACTTGACCGCCATCGATCTCGGCTCTAGTGGGCGCGACTGGCAGTACGGCCACGGCCTGCTCGACGTGCTCGGCGCCGTCGGCGGGGGTGCGGGAGGCGCCAACATGACGCCCATCGCGAGCTTCACCTACGGCTGCCAGGACCTCAGCTGCGACTTCGACGGATCGAGCTCGGCGGACTCCGACGGAAGCATCGCGAGCTACTCATGGGATTTCGGAGACGGCGCCACCGCTATCGGTAGCACGGTGTCCCACACCTACGCCACCCGGGGGACCTACACGGTGACGCTCACGGTGACCGACGATGCGGGCGCCACGGACACGGAGTCACAGACCGTCTCGGTGTCGAATGAGGCAACCGCGACTCTGACGGTGCATAGCATCCACCCGAACGCGATCGGGACCGGAACAACCTCCGTCACGATCTGCGGAAGCGGCTTCGTCTCCGGCAGCACGGCCACGCTGGAGGGCGGCAAGGGCCCGACGCCTACGGCGACCGTGACCGGAGTGAGTAACGCCGGCTGCGTCGACGGGTCCTCCCCGTCCTCCCTTACCGCAAACGTGGAGGTTCAGTCGAGCGGACGTCCGGGGTCTTCCCAGTGGGACGCGCGGGTCACCAACCCGGACGATACGACGGCTGTCCTGGTCGACGGGCTGACTGTCACCAGATAGATCGGCTTTGAGCGGTCCAGGGTGCGCGTCACCGCCAGGCCATGGACCGTTCAGGCACTAATCACCACGAGTGCCTGACTCCGGGCGCAACGGCCGATATCCGGTGACATCCGCTCAGATTCGGCGTCGCGAACGATTTGGGATACCCCTGCAGATCAGCCAGTTCAACAGCAGGACAGCTGGCCACGATCCGCTGGATCGCGCCCAGGAGGTCGCCGGTTCGAGTCCGGCTAGCTCCACTCCCCGTAAGCCATCGATCGGCCTGCTTGGTGACGTGATGCTGGGCCGCGGTGTCGCCGAGGCCCTGCGCGAGGTCCCGCCGGAGGAGCTGTGGCAGGAGGAGCTCCGCGAGCTCTGCCGGTCGCTCGACCTGGTCGTCTGCAATCTGGAGTGCTGCATATCCGACCGCGGGCAGCCCACGGGTCGGATCCCCGGCAAGCCCTTCTTCTTCCGCGCGCCCCCGAGCGCGATCGAGGCCCTGCGGGCGATCGGTATTCGCGCGGTCTCGCTGGCCAACAACCACGCGCTCGACTACGAGGAGGTCGCTCTGGCAGACACCCTCGAGCTGCTGGGACGAGCGGAGATCGCAACCGCGGGCGCCGGGTTGGGACCTGACGCCGCCCGCCGAGAGGCGGTGGTGGAGGCGGCGGGAGAGACGGTGGGGCTTCTCTGCCTCTCCGACCATCCGCGCGAGTACGCCGCCGCCGAGAGCACCACTCTCGGAATCGCCCACGCCGACCTGCACCGGGGCACGCCCCGCTGGCTTGGGCAGCGGGCGCGGAGACTTCGGGAAAGCTGTGATCACCTGATCGCCTTCCCCCACTGGGGCCCGAACATGATTACCTCGCCAAGCGCCTGGCAGCGGCGCGCCGCCGACGAGCTGCAGGAGGCGGGCGTCGAGCTGATTGCGGGCCATTCGGCGCACGTCTTCCACGGAGCGGCCTGGAGCGATCGGGGTCCGGTGCTCTCCGACCTCGGTGACGCGCTCGACGACTATCGGGTCGATCCGGTCTTGCGCAACGATCTCGGGCTGCTGGCGATCTGGCGGCCGGGCGGGGGTCGCGATGAGCTGGAGCTGGTCGGGTTGAAGCTCGAGTACTGCCGCACCGAGCTCGCGCGCGGAGACGACGCCGCGTGGATCGCGGCCCGACTGCAGAGCGCCTGCGCTCCGCTCGGCACCGCGGTCTCCAGCCCGACCGAGGGGCGCTTTCTCGTAGAGCCGATCCGCGGCGCCGATTAGCCTTTGGGGTGGAGCCAACGGACAGGAGGGACGCCGAGCGATGCTTGCAATGGAGCTGATCCCCTCGATCCGGTCGCTGCTGGCGCAGCTCGAGCCCCAGCACGGCACCGAGACCAGCGGCAGGCGCGCCGCGCTCTGGCGAGCACAGCAGCACGCCGCTCGGGTTGATCACACAGTCGAGGACCTGCGCCGGTATTGCCTGGAGTCGTTGGCCCCGCGGCGCTTCCTCGACGACGAGGACCACATGCGCGGCTACCGCCAGGGTTTCCAGGCGGTGCTCAAGGAGATCCGCCGGGTCGAGACGCGGGGCGAGTAGACGCTCAGACGTAGGGAAGCCCAGCCAGGGACGAGTAGCGCTCGTTGAGCTCCGCGAGCTCGCGCATCTCCTCGGCACCGAGCTCGAAGTCGAAGATCGCCAAGTTCTCCTTCCGGTGCTCGGGGCTCGCCGCCTTCGGGACGGTGGCCCCGCCCGTCTGCAGATCCCAGCGCAGCAGCACCTGGGCCGGCGTCTTGCCGTGGCGCTCGCCGATCTCGGCCAGTTTCTCGTCACCGAGGCGCTCGCCGCGGGTCAGCGGGCTGTAGGCCTGGATCACGATCCGGTTGCGCTCGGCGTGCTCCGCGACCCCCTCGCTGTGGCCGAACGGACTCCATTCGATCTGATTGACGACCGGGCGCTCGCCCGTCGCCTCCATCACGCGGTCGATCTGCTCGGCCGTGTAGTTGCTGACGCCGATCTCGCGGGCCAGGCCGTCGGCGCGCGCCCGGATCAGACCCTCCCAGAGCTGCTCTCCCGCGCCGTCCGGCGGCGGACGGTGGATCAGGCAGAGATCGAGTCGGTCGGTGCCGAGCTCGTCCAGCCGCTCGCGGGTGCCCTCGTAGGCGTCCTCGTCTTCCTCCACCTTGGAGATCACGAAGACCTCGTCCCGGTCGAGATCGGATGCGCGGATCGCCTCGCCGATCTGGGGCTGGTTGCCGTAGTCGCCCGAGGTGTCGATCAGCCGGTAGCCGAGCTCCAGCGCGTGCTCGACGCCCGCTCGAGCCTCATCCCCGGTCAGCTGCCAGGTGCCCAGGCCAAGTGCGGGCATCTCGGTACCCGTGGCCAGGGCTACGGTTTCCGTCGCTGCGGCCATCGCGTTGCTGGTACCCGGCTGGCGGGAGAGCATTCCTGCATCGATCACATTTGCGGATCGAGCGCGCAAGGGCACGGCCGGCCAGCAAGGCGCGGCGCTCTACGATCCCCCGTCATGCGCATCGACGAGATCCTCAACGGCCCCGAGCCCAGCTTCTCCGTCGAGTTCTTCCCGCCCAAGACGGAGGAGGGACGGGCGACCCTGTTCGAGACGATCGAGGTCCTGAGCCGGCTCGATCCCTCCTTCTTCTCGGTCACCTACGGCGCAGGGGGCTCGACGCACGACCGCCGCACCACCCTGGAGATCACCCGCGCGATTCGCGAGGACTACGGGGTCGAGGCGATGGCCCATCTCAACTGCGTCGGCGAGACCGCGGCGGGACTGCGCAGCGTGGTCGACGAGATCGCCGAGCTGGGGATCGACAACGTGCTCGCGCTGCGGGGAGACCCGCCGCGCGGCCAGCCCGACTTCGTCCAGCCCGAGGGCGGGCTGGGCAGCGCCGCCGAGCTCGCCGGGATGATCAACGAGGCACACCCCGAGCTGGCGATCGGGGGTGCCTGCTTCCCCGAGGTCCACCCCGAGGCCGACAGCCTGGAGGCCGACATCGCCTATCTGAAGACCAAGGTCGAGAATGGTGCCAGCTTCCTGATCACCCAGCTCTTCTTCGACAACCGGCTCTATTACGACTTCGTCCCGGCGGCCCGGGCGGCGGGGATCGAGGTGCCGATCATCCCTGGGGTGATCCCGATCGCCAGCTACGCGCAGGTGCGCAGGACATGCGAGCTCTGTGACGCGAGCATGCCCGAGCCGCTGGTGGCGGCGCTGGAGGCCCTGGGGGGCGACGAGGACGCGGAGGCCGCCTTCGGGATCGCCTACGGGGCCCAGCAGTGCGCGGAGCTGCTGGCCGCCGGGGCCCCCGGCATTCACTTCTATGCCCTCAACCGCTGGCCCGCCACGCGCGCGATCCTGGGCGCGCTCAAGGCCTCCCGGCCGTGGGAGCGATCCACTGAACCCGCCGCGATCGGCTCGGTCAGCCCATGAGCGTCGCCATCGGCCCGCGGCGGGCCTAGACTGCCCTTCCGCGATGGCGGAGTTCCTGCACGAGGGCAGGCGAATCTCCTACGACGTCCACGGCGACGGCGACCGCCCCCTTGTCCTGATCCACGGACTGCTGATGAACCGGAGGATGTTCGACCGCTTGGCCCCGACCATCGCGGCCCGGGGCAACACCGTGATCACGATCGACCTGCTCGGCCACGGCCGCTCGGACCGCCCTCCGGAGATGGTCAACTACTCGATGGCCTTCTTCGCGCAGCAGGTGGTCGGCCTGCTCGACCATCTCGGCATCCGCGAGGCCGTGATCGGGGGGACCTCGCTGGGAGCCAACGTCACCCTGACCGTGGCCAAGGACGCGCCGGGGCGGGTCAAGGGAATGTTCGTGGAGATGCCGGTGCTTGACAACGCCCTGCTCGCGGTCGGCGGGCTGTTCACCCCGATCCTGTTCGGGCTTCGCTTCGGGGAGCCTCTGTTGAAGCCGGTGGCGGCGCTGGCCCGGCGGGTCCCGCGGACGAACTTCCTGCTCGACATCGGGCTCGACTGGCTGCGCCAGGACCCGGGGCCATCGGCGGCCGTGCTCGAGGGGCTCTTCCTCGGCGCCGCCGCGCCTCACCACTCCGAGCGGATCGAGATGCACCAGCCGGCCCTGGTGATCGGGCACCACGCCGACCCGCTGCACCCCTTCTCGGACTCCGGCATGCTGGTCGAGGAGCTTCCCAACGCCCGCCTGATCGAGGCCAGCTCCATCCTCGAATGGCGGATCTCCCCGAAGCGGCTCGACGCCGAGCTCGCGGACTTCCTCGACGACGTTTGGGCGGGTCGCGCGGTCGACAACGGCCGCCCGCGGCCTGAGGCGGCCTTGAAGGAGAGTCGCTAGCTTGCGGCCCGCCGATGGCTAACCGCGAGGAAAGAGAGCGGCTGCGCCAGGAGCGCCTGGCACGCCAGGCGGGTCGGGGCTCGTCCGAGCGCCGCCGGCTGATCGCCGGCTACGTGGTGGCGGGAGTGCTGGGGGCCGCGGTGATCGTCGGCCTGATCGCGGTGATCTCCAGCGGCGGAGAGGACGACGGGCCCGCCCTCTCGGGCGATTGCGAGAACGCCCACATCCAGACCGACTTCGGCGTCTTCGAGGGCTATCAGTGCGACAACCGCGAGGGCACGCCTGCTCCCGCGATCCAGTTCGGCGATCTGCGCGAGTCCGCGCAGCGGGCGAACTGCGAGCTGGAGCTCAACCTTCCCGAGGAAGGCAACACCCACTTCACCGACGAGAACCAGGGCGACTATCAGACCAACCCGCCCACCTCGGGCGACCACTACGGCGTCCCCGACGAGCCCGCCTCGGGAGCCGTCGCCGACGGCGCCTATACGACCACCCCGCCCGAGTCCCGCCTGGTCCACTCGATGGAGCACGGCAGGGTGCTGATCAGATACGACCCCGAGCTGCCCGAGGAGCAGCAGCTGGCGCTGAAGGGGGTCTTCGAGGAGAGTCCCGGCGGGATGATCCTGATCCCGGATCCGGACCTGCCCTACGCGGTGGCGGTCAGCGCCTGGCAGAACTACGTCGGCTGCAACCAGTACGACCCCCTGGTCCTGGACATGATCCGCAACTTCCGCGACACCTACCGCGGCAACGGGCCCGAGAACGTCCACGTGCCCTAGCGGGCGGCTGCACGTCCCCGTTCAAACGGGGAGATCGACGCCCCCGGACAGAAACACAAGGGCGATGAGGGTGTTCACAGGTCATCGTGCGTAAACGAGCGCTCATACTCGCGGCGAGCGGGACTGCGGTGCTGGCGGCATGGGTCGCCGCGCCCGCCATGTCGGTGCGGCCCTACGTGCCCGAGGTCGAGAACTTCGAGCGGTCGCTGCCCGCGGCCAAGCCACTGGGCGCGCCCGCGCACGAGGCCCACGGGCAGCACACCGAGGAGGAGGAGGCGAGGTTCATCTCCCCGCCGGTCGAGGCCCCGCACGAGTTCGACCTGGTCGGCGTCGCAGGCGAGCTGCGCCATCTGGAGATTCGCGTTCGCGACGCGGGCGGGCAGTGGAGCGAGTGGGTCGAGCAGACCGACGGCACGCCGATCTACGCCGGCGGCGCCGAGGAGGTGCAGGTGCGCGCCCCCTTCAGGCCCACCGGCGAGCTCCACTTCGTCAACGTCTCGGGCACGGCTGGGGGGGTCGCAAAGCGGCTGCTCACCGCGGCCCGGGGCGCGATCAACCATGCCTTCATCTCGCTCGCGGGGGGCGCCTCCGCGCAGGCGGCTCCGCCGAAGCCCGGCTTTCTGGTGCGCGCGGCGTGGGGCGCCGACACCCCAGAGGGCGGCTGCGTGCCCCAGGGGCCGCCCGAGCACGGCGAGGTGCGCGCGGGGGTGATTCACCACACGGTCAACGCCAACACCTACAGCGAGATCGAGGCGCCCGCGATCGTGCTCGGGATCTGCAGCTTCCACATCCAGGCCAACGGCTGGAACGACATCGGCTACAACGCCCTGGTCGACCGCTTCGGCAGGCTGTACGAGGGTCGCGCCGGGGGATTGCGCCAGCCGATCGTGGGAGCCCACGCCCAGGGCTTCAACGCCCAGACCACCTCGATCGCTTCGCTCGGCGAGCACACCTCCACGACCCTGAGCAGGCCCGCCCACAATGCGGTGGTCCGCTACCTGGCCTGGCGACTGAGCAAGGCCAAGCTCAACCCGGTCACCAAGAAGTCAAAGCTGCGCTCGGCCGGAGGCTCACTCAACCGCTACCCCGCCGGCACCGTGGTCGGCCTGCCGCGGGTGCTCGGCCACCGCGACCTCGGCCGCACCGCCTGCCCGGGCGACGCTCTGGCCAGCCAGATCGCGCTGATCCGCCGGCAGACCCAGAAGCGGATCAAGAACCACTCGGCCAAGTGCCGCAGGCCGTGCCGCCGCTGCAAGCGCAAGGGCGGACGAGCCTGCGTCAAGTGCAAGCGCTGCAAGCGCAAGGCCAAGCTCCGCCAGCGCAAGGCGAAGCTGCGCGCACGTCAGGCTCGCCGGTCGGGCGTGCGGTAGGCGGGGAAGAATTCCTCCGTCCCCTCGACCGCGCCGCTGAGGTGCTCGTAAGCGTCGGGATCGCAGACGATCTCGTGCGTGTGGAAGGGCGCGTGGGCGTTGGCGAATCCGCGCTTGAACGACTCGAGCGAGTCGCCCGGGCTTACGCCGCCGCCGAGGTTGAGGACCAACCCTAGCTCGCCGGCCAGCGAGGTCATCGCCGCGAACAGGTTCTTCATCGGCGACTCTCGCAGTGCGGCGTCGGCGGTGCCGCCGAGGAAGTAGTGCAGATGGCCATCGCAGGTGACCGCAATCGCGCCCGCCTGCGCAGCCTCTCCCGCCCGGCCCGCCAACAGCAGCCAGGACGAGGGCTCCGAGAGCACGCGTTCCAGGTACCCCGACGAGAAGAAGTAGCGCTCGGCCGCCCGTGCCCGGCGCATGGTCTGCTCGTAGGCGGCTTGGAACGCGGCCCTGTCGGCGGGCACGGCGTCGGCCCCGGGCTCGACTCCGACCTGCCAGCCGCGGCGCTCGTTCGCCCGGATCTGCTCACGGAGCCGCTTGCGCACGCCGCTCTCGCGGCGGGGGTCCGCGAGCATCACCTCGCCTCTGGCCCTGGCCCTCGCCAGACAGGGTGTGGCGCCGATCCGGTCTCGGATGAAGACGCTGACCAGCCCGGTAGCCGACCAGTCCACGGCCACCGGGTCAGGCGGAGGGTCGGGGACCGCCGCGGCGCCCGGATAGCCGTACGGGGAGATCGCGTCGGCGCGCTCACCCGAATCGATCGAGCGCACGATCAGCGGCAACAGCAGCGGCTCGCCCTCGCCCTCGACCGACAGGGTGTGGGTCACCCCCTCCGCCGCGAGGAAGTCCGGCGAGCGGAAGAACTGGCCCGGCGTGGCGGCGGCCTCGCCCCCGTCGTCGATCAGACGCGCCTTCACTCGGGGGGCGGCTCGGGCTGGTCCTCGGGGAACCCGCCCCAGAGCTCGACGTCGATCAGCTCGTCACCGTGGCGGACGTGCCTTCGCATAATGCCCTCGCGCTTCCAGCCGTTGTAGATGACCGCCTTCCTCGCCGCCTCGTTGGTGGCGGGGATCCGGCCGTAGACCTTGTGGGCACCGAACTCCTCGTAGGCCTTGCGGTTTGTGAGGCGCTCGGCCTCGCGCCCGACTCCCTTGCCGGCGACCCGCTCGTCGCCGACGATCGCGCCCAGCTCAGGCGCCGTCTGCCGTCCCAGGCCGTACAGGGCCGTGTATCCGACGGGCTCGTCGATGCCCTCGACCACGATCGCCCACTTGCGGTCCTCGCCCGAGGCGTCCATGGCCCGCTCCACCCAGCCCTCGGCGTCCTCGTGGGTGAACGAGTCGCGGTGCTCGAGCAGGTTGGCCGTGGCGGCGGGGGAGTTGAACCACCGGTATACCGCCTTGGCGTCGCCGGGCTCGAACCGGCGAAGTGAGATCCCTCGGGCCATACCGCGCGCAGCCTAGTCACTGGGCGTGGAATCGCCCCCCGCCGCCTCTCGCTCGGCCGCCCGGCGCAGGGGCGAGTCGGGCGGGGAACCCGCGAAGGGATCCGGCGCCGCCCGGCCGCGCCCGGTCAGCATCACCAGGGGCGTGAGCACGAGAATGCGCAGATCCAGCGCCAGCGAGCGGTTCTCGACGTACCAGACGTCGAGCTCGATTCGCTCCTCCCACGGAATGGTCACGCCGCCGTGGATCTGCGCCCAGCCCGTGACGCCGGGCTTCAGCTCGAGGCGACGGCGCTGACGCGGCGTGTAGAGCTCCACCTGCGCGGGCAGGGTGGCGCGCGGGCCGACGATCGCCATCTGCCCGCGCAGCACGTTGATCAGGTTGGGCAGCTCGTCCAAGGAGAAGCGGCGCAGCACGCGCCCGGCGCGAGTGACCCGCGGATCGCCCTCGAGCACCGCGGTGCCCACCCCGATCGGGTCAGCGCCCTCGTGCATCGTCCGCAGCTTCAGCAGCTCGAACTCCTCACCGCCGCGACCCACCCGTCGCTGGCGATAGATCACCGGCCCGGAGGAGCCGAGCTTGATCGCGATCGCGGCGACCAACAGGATCGGCGAGGCGAGGACCAGGCCCACCACCGCGACCGCGATCTCGGCCGCCCGCGGCAGCCCGCGCCGCGCGGGCCGCGCGCCGGCGTCGGCGGCGTCCGGCGCGCTCATCTGGTGCCCTCGACCTTCTCCCAGCCGATCGGCACCGCCCCCGCCCGGATCCGGTCGAACAGCCCCACCGCGATCGAGCCCGTCACCGTCACGTAGTAGTAGGCGATGCGCAGGGGCAGCAGCGGCAGGTACCGCCCGGCCACGGCGGCGGCGAGCAGGCCCAGCTGCAGGGCCAGGGTGGCCGCGTAGAGGCCGCCCCGCCCGAGCAGGGCGAGGTTGGCACCCAGCGCGAGGAGGTGCAGCCACGGCGTCAGGTAGCGGAGCAGACGGTGCGAGTAGATCTGCAGGGCATAGGAGGGGCTGTAGCCGCGCGGGTCGAGCATCCCCCAGCGCAGCATCACGTCCCAAAGCCCCCACATCATCCGGCGCTTGCGCGTGAACTCGCTTTCCACGGTGGGGGCCATCCGCTCAGTTGCCACGGCGGTCGGCTCGTACACGGCCCGCCATCCACGCTTGGTGAGCTCGAAGGGGAACCCGATGTCCTGCCCGCGGCTGGGATCGAACTCGATGTAGGCCTCGCGCCGCACCGCATAGATCCCGCCGTTGCCGGCGGTGATCCCCGCCAGCGCTGACTCCATGCGGCGCACCGCCATCTCGTAGCGCCAGTAAAGGCCCTCCTGGTTGCCCCCGTCGCCGCCGATGAAACGGACCTGGCCGCAGACGTAGCCGACGCGCTCGTCCGCGAATCTGGCCACCAGCCGCCGCAGGGCGTCGGGGCTCCAGAAGCTGTTGGCGTCCGAGAAGGCGAGGATCGAGCTCGCCCCGACCCGGCTCTCGCGAACCGCCGCGTTGAGCGCGGCCACCTTGCCCCCGCGCGGCAGATCGAGCACGCGGTCCGCTCCAGCGGCCCGGGCCAGCTCCACGGTGCGATCCGACGAGCCGTCCGAGGCGACGATCAGCTCGAGCTGATCGCGGGGATAGTCGAGCTCCAGGGCGTTGGCGATCTTGCGCTCGATCACCTTCTCCTCGTCGTAGGCGGCGACGATCAGGGTCACCGCCGGCTCGTCGGCGAGCTCGCCCGGCCCCCCGTCCTCGCCGAGGGCGCGGGCCAGCGCCGCAAGCAGCAGCGGATAGCCGAGGTGGGCGTAGACGATCAGCCCGACCGCAGCCCAGAAGACGATCTCGAGCGCCATCGGCGGGATTATCCGGCCAAGAGGCGGCGGTAGAGGTCTACGGTCCGCCGCCCGATCTCCGGCCAGGAGTAGGGGCCCTCCGCGGCGGCCAGGGCGCCGGCCGCCAGCCGGGCGCTCTCGTCGGGATCGGTGAGCAGCTCCCGCAGGGCCTCCGCCAGCGCCGCGGGATCCTCGCGAGGCACGATCCGCGCCGCTCCCAGCTCGCCCAGATCGGGAAAGCCGCCCACGTCGCTCAACACCAGGGGGCGCCCGAAGGCCAGCGCCGTGTAGAGGACCCCGGACTGCTCGATGTTCCGATAGGGAAGGGCGACCACGTCGGCGCGGCGCATGAAGGCGGGGATCTCGGGATCTCCGACGAAGCGGTCGACGAAGCGCACCCTGCCGGGGGCCCGTGCGGCGAGCTCCCGCAGTGGCTCCAGGGGCATCCTGGGCATGCCCACGACCCACAGCTCTGCGCCGTGCAAACGGCGGAAGGCCTCCAACAGCACGTCGGTCCCCTTGTAGGGCCGCACCAAGCCGAAGGCGAGGATCACCGGGCCGGTGACCTCACGCAGCTCCGCCGGCAGGGGCTCCTCCGAGGGCAGCCGGGTGAGGTAGTCGAAGGCGCCGTGAGGGATCACCTCGATCCGGGCCGGATCGACCCCGAGTTGCTCGCTCAACCTGGCGGCCCCGTGGCGAGAGTGCGCCACCACCGCGTCCATCTCGGAGAGCAGTGCCGAGAGTGTGCGGGCGATCCGGCTGCCGGGCTCGGGAAAGCGCCAGTGCATGGTGAAGAGGCGCGGCCTCCTCTTCGCCAGCAGGTGGCGGTCCAGGCGGGGGATCGGAAGCCACTGGTAGTGGACCAGATCCGCTTCACGCGCCCGTGAGCGGTAGCGGAGCATGTCGGGCAGATGCTCGGCGGCGCGGAGCGCTCGCCGGCGCCCGGGGCCGCCGAGCCGCGAGCTGCGCCGGTAGAAGAACTCCTCGCTGCGGTAGCCCTCGCCGGCCGGGACCGGGCCGTAGGGGAAACGG
>CAYZPZ010000039.1:10504-13025 GCA_964480205.1 uncultured Conexibacteraceae bacterium | reverse complement strand
AGCAAGTCCGGGACCACCAGCCTGCACGCCTATCTCGATGCCCACCCCGAGATCGCGATGTCGCGGCAGAAGGAGCTCAACTTCTTCGGCCGGGCCGAGAACCTCGCCCGCCTCCCGTGGTACCTAGAGCAGTTCGATCCAGCCTTCGAGGTTCGGGGTGAGTCCTCACCGAGTTACTCGCAGTACCCGCGGCTGGTCGGGCAGCCGGATCGCATCCGATGGCTGAATCCCGAGATGAGGTTGATCTACCTCGTTCGGGACCCGATCCCACGAGCGATCGCACATTGGGCTCAACAGGTCTCCGCCGGAACGGAGACACGCTCGGCTGCCGACGCCTTTGCGGATCTGGACGCGACGCGGAATCTCTACGTATGCGCCAGCAGCTACGCGACGCAGCTTGAGGACTATCTGCGCTGCTTCCCGCCCGCGCAGATCCTGGTCATCGACCAATATGAGCTGCGTCACCGCCGACGTGAAACCTTACGCGACGTATTCACCTTTCTCGGGGTTGATGACCGCTTCTGGTCCCCCACATTCGAGCGGGAGGTCAACCGGCGACGTGACCAGCGTCGTCTGACGAACCTCGGAGAGACCCTGCGACGGTCGTCCGCGGCATCCGCCATGCGAGAGATGCCTCAGGGAGTCAGGCGCGGCGTAGGTGGGGTGGCGAAACGGATGCTCTCGCGGCGTGTCAAGCGGCCAGATATCGGCGCGGACTTTCGCATGCGCCTGGAGCTGGTTTTGGCACCCGAGGTAGAGCGTCTTCGCGAACTGACGGGACGCGGGTTCGAGACCTGGTCTATCTGACGGGTGCGCTCAGTCGCGCCCGCTGAGGCGCGAGTGCACCTCGACGCCCACCCGCAGCATCACGCCGGTGGCCAAGAGGATGAGCAGAGCGATGATCAGCGGAGTCAGCGGGTAGCCCGTGAAGGGGAGCTCGGCCGCGCCGCCGGCGGCAGATGCGTCGGAGGCGGCGGGGCCGAGGGCGGCCCCCGGCACGGACTCGCTCCCGACCGCGCTCCCGCCCCCCTGCCCCGGAGCCGGGCGCGTCGCCGGCGAGTATTGGTCCAGCGCACCTTGGGCGAAGGCGCCCGCCGCGAACAACAGCGATCCCACGGTGAGCGCCGTGACCGCACTCCCGGCGAGGCGGATGCGTCTACAGTTCTGTCCCTTTGAAGTGGCGATCCCTTGTACCTCTGGACCCGACACGCCCGCTCGCGTCACGCGAGCCTGGCTTTGGTGAGCGCGCGTCCAGACACATGTTAGACCGGATCAGGGCGGGGCGTGCTGCCTGAGGAAGACCGCAGCGACAAAGCCGACTTCGCCCATTCAGATGCTGGGGGGACGGGCCGGGTAGCGAGATCGCGCCGCGGGCGACGATCGCGGTCGAGGCGGCGTCGCCGCCGGGGCGGTTCGAGGCCGGGCGCCAAGCAGCTCCTGGCGTTCCTGGTACCGGGCGCGATTCTGGTCGCTTACACGTTCAAGGGCGGCGCCTACGACTCGCTCTACCAGCAGCAGTTGGGGCTGGCCGTCTGGTGGGTGCTCGGGGTCGGGATACTGGCCGGACTGCTACCGGTCTCGATGCCCTCACGCGGGGCGTGGCTTCCTCTGACCGGCCTGCTCGTCCTGGCCGGCTGGACCGCGCTTTCGCTGGGCTGGACCGAGAGCCCCGATCGGACCTACGCCGATCTCACCCGGGTGGTCCACTACCTGGGGCTGGTCATCCTGGGCTTGGTTGTGCTGGGTCGCGGGACGTGGCGGCCCGCCGCGGGCGGTATCTCCACGGCGGCGATTCTCGTCTGCTGCGCGGCGATCGGAAGCCGGATCGCACCCTCCCTGTTTCCCGACGACGTCACGCGCGAGGCCTTTCACACCGACCGCCTCGCCTATCCCCTCGGCTACTGGAACGCCCTTGCGGCCTGGGCTGCGATCTCGGCCACGGCCGCGGTGGCGTGGAGCGCTCATGCGCGGAGCCGATCCGTGCGCAGCCTCGCCCTGGCGATGGCTCCGGTGGCTGGCTGCACCCTGTATCTGACCTACTCGCGCGGTGGGCTCCTTGCCTGCGCGATCGGGCTCCTGGCCGTCGTCGTGATCGGCCGCCAGCGCTGGATCGCGTCCCTGCATGCGCTGACGGCGGTCGTCGCCACCGGCTTCGCCGTCCTGGTCGTCCGAGCGAATCCGGAGATCGCAACCGGGGACGGGGGAGCCGGCGGCGGCGTGGTGCTGCTGGCGATCGCGGTCGTCGCACTCGCCTGCGCGTGGATGGCACGGCGGGCCCGCCGCCTGCGCCCGCCGAGCGTCGCGGTGCCCGATGTCCTCCGGCGGGCCACGGTACCCGGGGTCCTGGCCGGCCTGCTGGCGGTCGGAATAGCGCTCGGGCCTCAGGCCGCCTCCCAGGTCCGCGACTCGCTGCAGGCGCAGATAGCCGCCCGGCCGTCGGACCCGGCGATGCGTCTGGGAACGCTGGGCGGGCGCCGGCACGAACTGTGGTCATCGGCGCTGTCGGCCTTCGAGGAGAACC
>CAYZPZ010000039.1:6690-10404 GCA_964480205.1 uncultured Conexibacteraceae bacterium | reverse complement strand
GGCGGGCGCCGGCACGAACTGTGGTCATCGGCGCTGTCGGCCTTCGAGGAGAACCCCGCCAAGGGGATCGGCTCGGGGAGCTTCGAGTTCTGGTGGACGCGGGACCGGGGCGACCCCGCGCTGGTGCGCGACGCCCACTCGCTGTATCTCGAGACCCTGGCGGAGCTGGGGATGGTGGGGCTGCTGATCCTCCTGATCTTCTTGGCCGGCTCGCTGCGGGCGGCCTGGCTGGCCCGGAAGCGCCTTCGCAGGAGCAGCGACGTCGGGGCCGTCACCGCGATGCTCGCGGCCTTCATCGTCTTCATGGCCAGCGCCGGCGTTGACTGGATGTGGGAGGTGCCCGCCGTGACCGTGTTCGCCCTCTCGTCGCTCACCGTTGCCATCGCGTCCGCCTCGCGTCGGTGGCGCAGCTCGTGGCGCTTCGTCAACCTGCCGGCACGTGTCGCCGCCGGGGTCGTGGCGATCGCCGTGGGCGCTGTGCAGGTCCCCGGCATCGTCTCCACGGATCGGATCCGGGACAGCGAGGGAGCACTGGAGAGCGGTGACCCGCCGCTCGGCCTGGCTCTGGCCGGGGACGCCGTCGATGCGCAGCCATGGGCCGCGGCACCACATGTCCAGAGAGCGCTTGCCCTGTCGGTGCTCGACCTGCACCGCGACGCCGGCTCCGAGCTTGCCGAGGCGACGGAGCGGGAGCCGACCAACTGGCGCCATCCGCTCCTGCGGGCGGTGCTCGAGTTCGAGCGCGGCGATCGCGACGCCGCGGGCAGGTCCTACCGCCGCGCGAGGGTCCTGCGCCCGGGGCTGCCCCTGGATCCCGAGCCGATCCTGAGGGCGCTGGCGCGCGTCGATCTCCCCTCCCCGCGGGAGGACTGAGCTTGGGGCGCAGGGCGATCCCGGCTCCGGGCCCGATCGGGCTGGCTCACGACTACCTGCTGGTGATGCGAGGGGCGGAGCGCACGTTCGCTGCGATTGCCGAGTGCTGGCCGGATGCCCCGATCTACACCGCCCTCTACAGCGAGGAGGGGACCGGGGGCCGGTTCAGCGGCCGCAGCATCACGACCTCGCGCCTTCAGCGCCTTCCCATTCGACAGGGTCGGTTTCGGACGCTGCTGCCCCTTTACCCGAGGGCGGTCGCCGGGCTTCCGGTCCACGGGCATCCTCTCGTGGTCTCGTCCAGCAGCGCCTTCGCCCACGGGGTGCGCGCCTCCCCCGAAGCCACGCACATCTGCTACTCGTATACGCCCTTCCGGTACGCGTGGCACGAGCGGGCGACGGCCTTGGCCGAGGTTCCGCGCTACCTGCGGCCGGCGGTGGGCTGGACGCTGGATCGAATTCGGGCTTGGGATCTCGACGCCTCAAGGGGGGTGACCCACTACCTCGCGATCTCGCGGCTGACCCAGGAACGGATCCGCCGGTGCTATGGCCGCAGCTCACGGGTGGTGTACCCGCCGGTCGAGGTCGATCGCTTCACGATCGGAGAGGGCGGGGACTCCTTCCTCGTCGTCACCGAGCTGGTGCCGCACAAGCGAGTGGAGGTGGTGCTCCAGGCTGCGCATCGCGCCGGCTGCAGGGTGGACGTGGTCGGCGGCGGACCGGAGCTGTCGCGCCTGCGCGCGCTCTACGGTGGCGTCGCGAGCTTCCACGGGCGCGTCGCGGATGAGACCCTCGCCCGGATGTACGCCCGAGCGCGCGCCCTGGTGGTGCCGAACGTCGAGGAGTTCGGGATCGCGGCGGTCGAGTCCCAGGCGGCGGGACGGCCGGTTCTGGGCCAGGCCAGCGGAGGGCTGGTTGAGACGGTGGAAGCGGGCCGCACCGGCGTCCTGCTGGAGCACGGCTCGGTCGAGGAGTTCGCTGCGGCGATGCGGGAGGTGGACTTCGGCCGTTTCGACCCCGCCCAGGTCGCCCGACACGCGCGGAAGTTCTCGGTCGAGCGCTTCAAGCGCGAGTTCAAGCGGGAGGTGGAGAGGCTCTCGGCGGGGGCCGCGACCTGAACCCTCGGTTCAGGAGGCGGGCCCGCGGGCGTGGAACACGGTGTGCGGAACCGAGCGCCGGGGCTGATCGCGAAAGCCGAGCCTGAAGCGCCCAAGGTGCCGCACCTGCTCGAAGCCCGCGACGCGGATCATCGATCGCCAGGCCCTGGTCGTCGGACGCCACCACGTCATGTGCGGCGAGGCGCCACGGAACTCGACGAGCTCGCGGCCGGGGAGCCATTCGACCGCGCGGCTGTACTCCTCGGCGATGACGAGCTTTCCTCGGCACAACGAGGCCATGCGCTCCAGCGCGAGCATCGGATCGCGTAGATGGATCAGGATCGAGCCGCAGAAGACGAGGTCGAAGGGGCCTCCCAGGAGACTCGGGCTTGCCTCGTAGACGCTGGTGCCAACCCAGCGCGCGGCGCTGTTCAGCGCCTCGGCCGCGATCCGGAAGCTCTCACCCCGCGGACCGTCCTCGGCGGGCCGCTGCCGCGGCGGCCAGTCGAGGTCCTGGATCCGCGGCACGTCCAGGGCGACCACCTCCGCGCCGCGCCGCTCCAGCTCGAAGGCCCAGAACCCGTCGAAGGTGCCGACGTCGAGGGCGCGCTGCCCGGATAGGTCCTCCGGAAGCCCGTAGTGGTGGACGTAGGGGCGGAGGTCGAACATTCCGGGGGTGGTCAAGCCGGGCGCCAGGTCCAGGGTGTGGTACCAGGCGGTCCGACTGACGCGGTCACGAAGCTCCCTGGGGTCGGCACTCGGGTTGGGCTCTCCCGCCACGAGGGCTAGCGTTTCACAGCACCGGTCGCCGTGATCTGAGCGAACCCCACGCCAGCCCGGCCGCCCGCGCGCAGTCGGCGAGGAGATGCTTGCCGACACGGGGGATGGCGCGGCGGGGGCCGCCGCCCGCGTGCCGGAGCAGCCAGCGGAGGTAGGGGACGGCGAGCAGCAGCGCGAGGGGACTGCGGCGAGCGAGCAGAGTTCCCAGCACGGCGGCGTCGAAGAGAATCGAGCGCTCGCCGAGGAACAACCGCAGCGTCAGCGCCTCTCGGCGCAGCTCCGGAACCCGCTGGACGAGGTCGGGGAAGTGGCGCGCCTGCCACTCGTAGCGGAGATGGTCGCCAAAGCCGCGCGGGAGGACCAGATGGCGCACCGACGCCTCCGGTGCGAAGGCGGCGCTGCCGCCCTCCCTGAGGACGCGCCAGGCGAGCTCCGTGTCCTCACCGAAGGGCGCACCGATCCTCTCGAAGGGCTCCGTGGGAAAGCCACCGGCCGAGCGAAAGGCCCGATTCGAGTACATCACGTTGCAGGACTCGAACAGGGGCGAGGGACCGGTGATCCCGAGCGAGTGGTCGAAGGCCCCTGCTCGGACGCCCTCGGGCGGAAGGGTCGGACCCTGGACCAGATCCGCGCCACATTCGATCTCGATCAGTCCTGCTCGAAGCCAGCTGGGATCGGGTACGCAGTCGGCGTCCGTGAACGCGAGATGGGCTTCGCCGGCCCGCGCCGCCCCGAGGTTCCGCTTCTCTCCCGGGCCCGTCATCGGAGCCCGGTGATAGTGCAGGCGCCCGTCCCAGTCGGCGGTGAGCCGCCCGATGATCTCGCCGGCACCATCCTCGCCGGTGTCGACCACGTGCACCTCGAACCGCTCGGCCTCCAGCTCCTGTCGTGCCAGGCCGCCGATGCAAGCCTCGATCGTGTTCTCGGCATGATGCGCCGGCACTACGACGACGATGTCCCGCTG
>CAYZPZ010000039.1:0-6590 GCA_964480205.1 uncultured Conexibacteraceae bacterium | reverse complement strand
CGAGGACGGCGTGCGCGTGCTGCGAACCTGGCGGCCGCCGGAGCGGCTGCGGCCGGGCCGGTTCGAGCCGTACGCGGGACACGCCCCATTCGCATTGGGGGCCCTGCTGCGCCATCGCTTCGACCTGGTCCACGCCTTCCACGTCTCCGATGCTGCCGCGGCCGCGCTCTGGGCGCGAGTCACTCGCCGACCGCTGATCTTCTCCATGATGGGTTTTCCCGACCGGCGCAGCATCGAGTCGGTCCCGACGCGGCGGCGCATGCTGCGTCGCATCGCGGACCGGGCCGAGCGGCTTCACGTGCTCAGCGACGCGGCGCGGCGGGCGCTCCGCGAGGCGACCGGCCTCGATGCCGAGTCGATCCATCCCGGCACCTCTGTGAAGGCGTTCGCGTTTCACGGGCGGCGTGACGAGCGGCCGACGATCTTCTGCGCGGCAAGCGCCGCCGACCCGCGCAAGGGGGTGTCGGAGCTGATCGACGCGTTCGCCGTCCTGCGACGCGAGCGCCGGGACGCCCGCCTGGTGATCGGCGGCCCGGTCCCCGATCGACTCGCGGCGAGGCTCGGCCAGCCGGGCATCGAGCAGGCCGATCCGGGGGAAGACCAGGCTGCGCTCATTCGTGGCTACGGCAGCGCCTGGGTCACGGTTCTGCCCTCGGTGCGCGAGGCGTTCGGCCAGGTCCTGGTGGAGTCGCTGGCCGCGGGCACGCCGGTGGTGGCGATCCGCAGCGGCGCCGCGCCGGAGATCGTCGACGGTCCGGAAATAGGGGTGCTGAGCGACTCCCGCGAGCCGGTGGCGCTGGCGAGGGTGCTGGCGGCGGGGCTCGAGCTGTCGCGGCGGCCGGGGATCGAGCAGCGCTGCCGGGCTCATGCCGGCCGCTGGGATTGGGGCGTGGTCGGGCCGCGATTCGAGGCTCTCTACGGGGACGCCCTGGGAATCAGGCTCGGGGCGCGATGAGGGTCGGGTACCTCACGCACACCGGACTGGTCAGCGGGGCTGAGCGGTACCTGCTGGCGCTGCTCCGCGGCCTCCCCGATGACATCAGTCCGCTTCTGCTCAGCCCGGAGGGTCCGCTGCGGACGTTATCGAGCGAGCTGGACGTTCCGATCGCGCCGGTACCCGCGGTCGAGCCTAGCTTCAGACTGCATCCGACCCGGAGCCTGCGGGGAATCGGGGAGATTGCGGCCTGCGCCCGGCGGGTGAGGCGGCTCTGCCGCGAGCGCGGCATCGATCTGCTGCACGCCAACTCGACCCGCGCCGGGCTGGTTGCGGCGGCCATGGGCTCGCGGGGCGCCCCTCCGGTCGTCGTCACGATCCACGACTGCCTGCCGCGCAGTCCGGCCGGGCGGGCCACCCGGGTCGTCCTCCAGCGGCGCGCCCAGGTGGCACTCGCCAATTCCCGCTACACGGCGAGCAACTTCGACGGTTCCCGCACGCGGGTGGTCTACCCCCCCGTGGAGCTCGCGCCGCCGCCGGATCCCTCTCGGGCGAGACGGTTGCGCGGGGACCTCGGCATCGCCGACGACGCCCTTGTCTGCGCCCTGGTCGGCCAGATCACCCCGTGGAAGGGCCAGGAGACCGCGATCCGCGCGCTCGCCCTTGTTCGCGAGCGGCTGCCGGGAAGTGTCTTGCTGCTCGCCGGGGAGGTCAAGTTCGTCGGCGCCGGGCGAAGCTACGACAACGTCTCCTACATGCGCCGCCTGCGGAAGCTCCGCGAGGCCCTGCAGCTCGGCGACGCGGTTCGCTTCCTGGGCGAGCGCGAGGACGTAGCGGACATCCTCGGCGCGGCCGACCTACTGCTCGCTCCCTCCTGGGAGGAGCCCTTCGGCATCGCGGTCGGGGAGGCGATGCTCGCGGGCACCGCGGTGATCGCGACGGCGGTCGGCGGCCCCGCCGAGATCATCGAGGACGGCGTTTCGGGCCTCCTGGTCGCTCCCCGAGATCCTGATCCGTGGGCCGGCGCGATCCTGAAGCTCGCCCGGGACCGGGACGGCAGGATGAGCCTCGCAGAAAGGGCCCGGGGAGTGGCCCGCGGACTCGGTCGGGATCGCTTCGTAGGCGAGGTCCTGGGTGCCTACCGCGATGCCCTGGGGCGATCGGGCTAAGTGCTTCGTCTCGGGTTTGCCCCTGCTACCTTTGGCCCGGCTCAACGCGCCGCCGGCGCATTGGGGTCTGTGGGACTGAACCGAGGACGACGCGGCGACTCGCCGCACAAGGATGCCCGACCGAAGCTACGACCATCACGAGGCTGCTCGCTACGCCAGCCTCCAGGATTACCTACGGGTACTCCGCGAGCGCTGGATCCAGATCGTCGCCGTCGCGGTCCTCGCCGGCCTGGCTGCCCTCGTCTACTCGGCGGTGCAGCCGAAGAGCTATGAGGCATCCGCGCGGCTGAAGCCTCGGCAGCAGGCGCACGACGCGGCGCTGGTGGGGGACAACCTCGGGCCGATCGCGAACCCACAGGCCCAGGCCGCCGAGCTTTCCGCCCTGGCCACCCGCGAGGTGATCGCCGAGAATGTCGCGGAGAACCTGGAGACCGAGCGCTCCGCCGGGGCGCTGCGCTCCAGCGTCGACATCGGCATCGAGGTACAGACGAACCTGGTCGTGGTCGCCGCCCGGGATGGGAATCCGGAGTTCGCCGCGGACCTCGCCAACGAGTACGCCCGTCAGGTCGAAGTGGAGGCTACGCGGATCGAGCGCGAGCGGATCGCGGCTGCCCTGGCGCTCGTGCGGCGCCAGCTCAGGCAGTCCTCGCAGGAGGCGAGCGGATTGGCTGGGACCGCCCTGCAAGCACGGTTCAATCAGCTACAGGCGCTGGAGAGCATCGTCCAGCCGGTTGAGGTCGTTTCCACCGCGAACGTGCCCACTTCGCCGGTCGCCCCCCAGCCCGCCCGCAACACGATCCTCGGCCTGCTGATCGGCCTCTTCCTGGGCGTCGTCGTCGCCTTCGCGCGCGACGCGACCGATACCCGGCTCAAGGCTCCGCGTGAGGCGGAGAGCCATTTCGGGATACCACGCGTCGGGCAGTTCAGCGATGACGCCTTCGCCCGCACCGTCGGCAGCAGCAACGGCAGGCGCGGGCTCTCGCCGTTCGACGTCGAGGCCGCGCGCATCATCCGCATGAACCTCGAGCATCTGGCCCCGGATCGAACGCTCGGGGCGCTGGCGATCACGAGCTCGCTGCCCGGCGAGGGGAAGTCGACGGTGGCTGTCGCCTTGGCCTCGGTGGCGGCGCTCTCGGGCAAGCTGACCCTGCTGGTCGAGTGCGACCTTCGTCAGCCGGTGATTGCCGCCCGTCTCGGGCTCGACCCGGCGCCTGGGCTGAGCGACGTGCTCAGCGGCAACGCCCGCCCGCGAGACGCCCTTCAGGTCGTGGATCTGATCAGTGAGGGGGGAAACGGAGCGGGCGGCAAGGCCGAGTCGGAATCGCGCCTGGTCTGCCTCACGGCCGGCAGCGCCGTCGCGGATCCTGCGGGGCTGCTCGCCTCGGATGAGTTCGTCGATGTGATGACCAAGGTGACCAAGGCCTACGAGATGGTCGTCATCGACACCAGCCCGCTGCTGTCGGTGGTGGACACCCGCGAGCTGCTTCCCCTGGTGGACGGCCTCGTGGTCTGCGCTCGGGCCTACCAGACGACCCGCGAGCAGGCCCGGGCGGCCCGCGAGGCCCTCGAGAACATCCCCATCCAGACCGCCGGCCTGGTGGTCACGGGCGTGCCGCGCAAGGAGGACGACTACTACTCCTACTACTACCAGTACGCCCACACCCGCACCGACCTCGAGGTGAGCAAGCGCGCCTAGCGGGGCGCCCGCGGCCCGTGGCCGCGGGCGGGCTATGCGGCTGTGGTTACGCCGCGCGAGCGGCGTTCGCCCCCTGGCGCTCCGGCGTTCCGCCGGTCGCCCCGATCCGCGGCGCCGTTATCGGCACCCCGGGGGACGCCCGGGGTGCGCTCCCCCCGCTCGCCCGAGCCCGCTTCCTCGTCGGAGCCGGCCGAGCTACCCCCCGCGAAGGCGCCCACGCCCAGCCCAAGAACGAGCCACAGCACCACCGCCCCCCACAGCTCGTAGTTGTTGCCGCCGACCAGGTCGACCAGCCAGGTCGCCAGCGCAGCCGCGGCGGCCACTCCGAGCGTCGCCCGGCGCGGGTTCGTGGTCAGCACGGCGCTCTTCGCGAGCAGCCAGAAGACGAGCACCGCGCCCCCGACGAGCAGCAGCACCCCCGGATAGCCGAGCTGAATCCCGAGCTGAAGGTAGGAGTTGTCGACGTAGTGGTTATCGAGCCTGAGCCGCTCGGCGAACTGCCGCTGGGTCGCCCCCGCCGTTCCCAGGCCCTGCCCGAAGGGCTCCCGGTTGATCTGGTCGAGGGCGGTCTCCCACTTGCGCAGACGTTGCCGGAACGAGTAGTCGGAGCCGGGATCGATGATCCTCTCGAAGCGCTGCTGCTTCGCCGGCGAGTCCGCGATCGTCAACGCGTAGCCGAGCGCGCCGGTCACCAGCAGACCGGCGACGGCGAGCCCGACCAGGCCGTGCTTGGCCGCGGAGAACGCCCTCGATGCCTGAAAGAGGACGATCACCACGGCGATCCCGATCATCGCGGCCACCAGCGCGATTCGCACCTGCGATCCGAACAGCGCCACGACCATGAGGACGAAGGCGGCGGTCGAGGTGAGCTGCCAGCGCCCGCGGGTCGCCAGCGCCGCCGTCAACAGCACAGGCGCCAGGACCGCGGCAAAGCCTCCCAGGTAGACCCGATTCGGGAGCGACCCGAACAGCGCCGGGTCCCCAGCGATCCCGGCGCTCAGGCGGGAAATACCTTCCTCGGCCTCGGTGGGCCCCGCGAACAGGCGGAAGAGGGCATAGGCGCCGGTGACGAACGACACCACGATCAGGCCCTTGAAGATCCGCCAGCGGGTCTCCTCGCTCCAGCGCGCGTAGGCGACCGCCAGGAAGACGAGGACGAAGGAGGGTCCGGAGAGGAAGCCTCGCCATCCGATCTCGGCGGACTCGGCGAAGGGGATGTGGGCCGCCGCGTACAGGCTCCAGGCGAGCAGGATCATCACCCCCGGCCAGATCGCGGCCGGCCTCGATCGAACCGTGGTCAGGTAGCTGATCAGCGTGGCGGCGATCAGGGCCCCGAGCAGGATCCAGACCAGGGGCCTGACCGGGACCCCCCAGTTCACCTGGAGCGCGCCCGAGAACGCCATCAGGGCGAAGACCAGCGTCATCGCGGCGACGGGACGGCGCAGGGCGAGCAGGGTAACCCCGGCCGCGCCCGGGATGGCCAGGGCGACCAGGGAGATCTCGGCCCCCCCCTCGACGCCGGCCAGGTAGGCGCCGGCGACGACCAGCGCCGCGGCGAGCGCAGCGAGCGTCAGGGCGAGGGGAGCGCCGGCGGGGCGCGGGGCCGGCACGGGCTGGGCGAGGCTGGCCTTCATCGGCGCCTAGGATACGCGCGTCGCCCTCGGTCGCCCGAATTCCATGAGCTCGGTACCCGATATCTCGGTTGTCATCCCGACGCGGGATCGAGTCGAGGTGCTCGCGCGAACGCTCGAGGCGCTCGCCGGGCAGGAGCTCGACGGGCTGGCGATGGAGGTGATCGTGGTCGACAATGGGTCGCCGGCGAGATCCCTGGCGAGGATCTCCTCGCTTGGCGAGGCGGCGCCCTTCCGGTTCAGCCTGTTGACCGAACCGCGGAGCGGCGCATCCGCGGCCAGGAACGCCGGGACCTCTGTGGCGCGCGCGGATCGCATCCTCTTTCTGGGGGATGACACGCGTCCGGCCGACGAGGGGTTGGTCGCCGATCACGTCCGCGCCCTCAGCGAGCGGCCGGGGAAGCGGGTGGTGATGGGCGCCTGCGTCTGGGCGCCCGGGGTGGAGGTGACGCCGGTGATGGAGTGGCTGGAGCGGACCGGGAAGAGCCACGACTACGCGATCTTCCAGCGGGGCGAAGGCGAGCTGATCAATCTCTACTCGAACAACCTCTCCCTGCCGCGGGAAGCGCTCCTGGAAGTCGGCGGCTTCGACGAGCGCTTTCCCCAGTACGGCTGGGAGGACTACGACCTCGCCCTGAGGCTGGCGGATCGCGGATATAGGCTCTGCTTCCTCGCCGAGCTGGTCGTCCATCACGACCACACCTCCGGGCTGCAGGAGTCGCTTCGGCGAATGGAGTCGGTCGGGCGCACCGCTCACCTCTTCAACCGCCTGCACGAGCACCGCCCCGGGTTGTTGGCCCCTCGTCCACACGGCGTCAAGGCGGCGTTCGCGCGCGCCATCGATCCGCTGCTTCGGCGGATACCGGTGCCCGGCCGGCTGCCGCGCCCGATCTCCGATCAGATGTTCCGCACCCTCCATTACGCCGCCCTGGCGCGCGGCTACGCCGACTCGCCCCTTCCGGTCGATGCGGGGCTTCGGGGCGGGATCGGGGAGCCGGCGACGCGGTGAGCGCGAAGATGCCGACCGTCGACGTCGTCGTCCCCACCCACAGCCGGCCCGACCTGCTGCGGGGCTGCCTCGACTCGTTGAGCCGCCAGACCCTTCGCCATCGCGTGGTTGTGGTCCGGGACGGCCCCGGCGAGGAGACCGAGATCGAGGG
>CAYZPZ010000038.1:10487-13180 GCA_964480205.1 uncultured Conexibacteraceae bacterium | reverse complement strand
CCGAGGCGCTCGCGCATCGTCTCCACCGCGGCGAAGAAGTCGGCGCCGGTGCGGTCCATCTTGTTGATGTAGGCGATTCGCGGGACCCGGTACTTGTCGGCCTGGCGCCAGACCGTCTCGGACTGGGGCTCTACGCCGGCGACGGCGTCGAAGACGGCGATCGCGCCGTCGAGCACCCGTAGGCTCCGCTCCACCTCGACGGTGAAGTCGACGTGGCCGGGGGTGTCGATGATGTTGATGCGATGGCCCTCCCAGTCGCAGGCCGTGGCCGCCGAGGTGATCGTGATCCCGCGCTCCTGCTCCTGCTCCATCCAGTCCATGACGGCGGCGCCGTCATGGACTTCGCCCATCTTGTGGGTGCGGCCGGTGTAGTAGAGGATGCGCTCGGTGGTCGTCGTCTTGCCGGCATCGATGTGCGCCATGATGCCGATGTTGCGCGTCTTCTCAAGCGGGAAAGTGCGGGGCATTTGAATTGCGGCGTAGGAGAGAGTTTGTGACTAGGCTGATCTGGGTTCGGCGCATAAAAAAGGCCCGTACGGGCCCGAGCGCTGCGCTCTACTTGACCCGAACTACGCCTATGTCGCGCCGTTCTTCATCGAACTTGGAAGTGCCCGCGCGGGCGCACCACCGGCGCCCCGAGCGACCGAGGATGATAGCACCGGCATGATCGTGCCCGGCAGGCGTCTACGCCGCAGGTTGGCGCGCCGGCGGGCGCGCTCCGGTCGCGCAACCGAGCAGACCCGGATCGCGCGCGCGGAGGGACGGGAGGTGAAGCCCCGCGAGCGCGAGCGGGCACGAGCCCGCCGGCCGCGTGTGAGCCGCGCCAGCCTGGAGAGCCTCTGGATGCTGAGCAAGGGTCTGGCCCTGGAGCTGCGCCGCCGGCTCCGGCCGGTGGGGCGGCGGCTGCGACCCCTTGCCGCCCTGATCCAGGCGGGGCTGGGCCGGATCGCTCCCCCGATCAGCCGTGCCCTGCTGGTCGCGGTGGCGCTGCCGCTGGCCCTGGCCGCGCTGCTTCTAGACGGCGTCCAGGCCCTGGGCCGCTGGACGGGAGAGCGAATCGGGCTGGCCGCGACCGCCGTTTGGATCGCGCTGGTGCGGCTGGTCACCCCGGTGCGGGCGCTCGCCGCGGTCACCGCCGCAGCCGCCACGCTGCTCTTGGTCTCGCAGTTCGTCGACTACCGCGGGGTGCAGGTGGGCGAGCCGCAGTATCGCGGGGAGGTCGGCACGGTGGCCGAGGCGCCGCTGACCGATCGCGAGCCGGCGGGCTCGGCCCACCTCTACGCGCTGGCGGTGCTGGCGATCGCAGCCCTTGCCCTGACCGCGGCGACGGCGGCGGGGCGCTGGCGGTTGGGCCGCGCGATCGGGCTGATCGGGCTGGCCGGGATCGCGGTCGGGATTGCGATCGATGTGCCCAAGGGGCTGGACGCGGGGATCGTCGGCGAGGCATACCTGGGCACCGAGGCGGTCCTGCTGGAGGGCTTCTGGGCGCAGATGAGCGCCTCGGCCGCACTCCTGGTCTGCGGCCCGCTGCTGGGCTACTACGTGAGAGCGCAGGCGGGCGAGCGGCGCCAGCGCGCGCGGCGAGCCGGGCGTCGGCTGCGGGGGCGTGGCGGTGATCCGACGCGCGCGGTCGCGGCGGGACTGGGAGCCGGGACGTGAGCCGGCTGCCGCGCACCGAGACGCTGCTGGTGCTCGCCTGCGCCGGCGCGGCCGCGGTGCTGGCCGCCTCTCAGTTCATCCCGCTCTTCGAGATGATCGATCCGGGTGGCGACGCCCGTGTCGAGGTGGACGCCGCCGATCAGCACGGCTACGCGACCCTGGTGCTGGCGGGCTTCGCCCTGCTGTTACTGGTGATCGGCGTCGCCACCAGGGTGGAGACGGTGGCCCACGTGGCGGCCTTCGGGGTGGCGGCCTGTGGAGTGGTCGCCCTGCTCATCTTCCTGGTCGGTGACCTCCCGGACGCCAACAACACCGGCACCCTCGACGACCCGCGGGAATCGTTCGTGAACGCGGAGGCCCAGCCGGTGGCCGGCTTCTGGTTGGAGCTGGTCGGCTCGCTGGTGCTGGCCGTGTGCGGCGGCGCGCTCGCCACCCTTGGCCCGCAGAAGCTCAACCTGCTCGAGCGTGAGCGTCCGGCGCCAGAGCGCGACGAGGGCCGGCACCGGGAGCGGGGAGGGTCGGGGCTGCCTCGGCGACCCCGGATTCGCGACCGAGGCTGACTACCAGCGGTAGTGCGCGAACGCCTTGTTCGCCTGTGCCATCCGGTAGATGTCGTCCTTGCGCTTCCAGGCGTTGCCCTGCTGCTTGGCCGCGTCCTGGATCTCGCCGGCGAGGCGCTCAGCCATCGACCTCTCGTTGCGCGCGCGGGCGAACTCGACCAGCCAGCGAACGGCGAGGGTCCGGGCGCGCCGCGCCGGTACCTCGACCGGGACCTGATAGGTGGCGCCGCCGACCCGACGCGAGCGCACCTCCAGCACCGGCGTGAGCTGCTTGATCGCGTTCTCGAGCTCCTCGACCGGGCTGTTGCTTGTGCGCTCGCCGACCAGCGCCAGCGCGTCATAGACGATCCCCTCGGCGAGGGACTTCTTGCCGTCGCTCATCACCTTGTTGATCACCTGCTGCACCAGGCGGCTGCGGTAGACGGAGTCCGGCTCCAGAGGCCGGATCGTGGCCTGGCTGCGGCGGGGCATCAG
>CAYZPZ010000038.1:0-10387 GCA_964480205.1 uncultured Conexibacteraceae bacterium | reverse complement strand
CCGGCGGCATCGAGTGCGCCGCGCACGACCTTGTAGCGGACGCCCGGCAGATCCTTGACGCGGCCGCCGCGAACCAGCACAACCGAGTGCTCCTGGAGGTTGTGCCCCTCGCCCGGAATGTAGGTGGTGACCTCCATCTGATTGGTGAGCCGCACGCGGGCGATCTTCCGCAGCGCCGAATTCGGCTTCTTCGGGGTCACCGTGGCCACGCGCGTGCAGACGCCGCGCCGCTGGGGGGCGGCAACGCCCTTCTTACGCCCCTGGCCCGACTTCAGGCCGGGCGTGGACATCTTCTTCCGCTTGCGGTTTCGGCCCTTGCGGACCAGCTGGTTCGTATTCGGCACGGCCGCGCAGGATAGCGACCGGGAGGCCCGGCCAAGCCGCCGGGTACCCTCCGCGCCGTGGCGCTGTTCGGAAAGCGCAAGAGCGAAAGCGACCAGCCGATCCTGGCCATCGACATCGACGGCGTGATCAGCCTGTTCGGCTTCGAGCAGGACATGCGCGAAGTGTTCGAGGCCAAGCGCGAGGACGCGCCGGGTGAGTTCCACCTGATCGACGGCATGCTGCACTGCATCTCGCGGCCCGCCGGCGAGCGCCTCAACCGCCTGGCCGAGAGCTACGAGCTGATCTGGGCCAGCGGCTGGGAGGACCGCGCCAACACCCACCTGCCCATGATCCTCGGCCTCCCCGAACTGCCCTACCTGACCTTCGACGGCCGCGCCCGGTTCGGAACGGCCCACTGGAAGCTGGAAGCCCTCGAGGAGTACGCCGCCAATCGCCCGCTCGCCTGGATCGACGACAGCCTCGATGACAGCTGCTACGAGTGGGCCGAGCGGCGCGGCGCCCCCACCCTGCTCGTCCCCACCGAGTCCGACCGGGGCCTCGAGGAGGCCCACGTCGCCGCCCTGGAGTCCTGGGCGAAGGACGGCTTCTCACCAGCCTGACCCGTCAAATGATGGGTTCAGGGCGGCTATCTCCTACCTGAGCCGTCAACCGATGGAAACTCTCCCCAGGCTGGTGATGACTCGGGAACTGCGGGTAGACTCGCGAGCGGATGGAGGGAGCCTGGCCGATCATCTTCCTCGCCGTGGTGCTGAAGGTCCCGGTCGCCTTCGCGCTGTGGCTGGTCTGGTGGGCGGTGCGCGCCGAGCCGCTGCCCGATGACGCCCCCGAGGCGGGCGAGGAGCACCCCTTCCGCCGCTGGCGGCGCGAACCGCGCGGCCCGCGCTGGCCGCGGCGCGGCCCCCATGGTGGAGCGGCGCGCGCGCAGCCCGACTGCCCGCCGGGCGGGCGCAGGCGGACCCCGGCGGTGAGGCCGCACGTGGCGCCAGGCAGGACGGCGCGAGGCGGTGGCGCGGTGATCGAGCGCTAGCTTGATCCCAGTCTCGCCTTTCTGCCTGCTGAACCTGAGGAACCTGACGCCGCTCAGCGCCGCGGCGGTCCTGCTGGAGCGCAACGACATGCGCGCCCTGGGGATCGACCACACGGCCCGCATAGCCAGGGCCCACAGCAGGCGCCGCTGGGGTGAGCAACTCGTGTGGCGGGGGGAGCGCTTCCACGCGCACGTGGCTGCCCTGGAGCAGGAGCGGCGGGGGCTCGGCCGCCGGGACAAGACGGCGCTGCTCGTGGACGGCTGGGCGCTGGACAACTCCCGCTCGCTTCCGCATCTGGAGCGCCTGATCGACGAGATGGACGCCGTGATCGAGGAACGCGGCCTCCGGCCGTGGGCTCACCACGGTAAGCCCTTTCTCAAGGACATCCTCCCCCAGCGCGCCTGGGAGACCCACGCCTCGATCCTAGACTTCGCCTGTGCGCCGGAGGCGGTCCTTCCCGCCGCCCGCAAAGCCGGCTTCGTGCCGCCGCTCTCCGGCAGCCTGCCGCCGGGCATCCGGCTGATGGAGTCCAGCACGAAATTCGATCCTCAGCCCGACGGGCCCTGGCGCCAGAGCCAGCTCTGGCACATCGACTACCACTGTGACCCGACGATCTACTTGGCCGTTGCGATCAGGGAGATCACGCCCGACGATGGCCCGCTGCATTACCTGGGCGAGGCAGCCTCCGCGCGCGTCGCCGAGGCACTCGGCTACCGCGGCCGCGGAGCGCCCTACCGGGTGAACGACGAGGTGATGCGCTCACTGGTGGATTCGACCGAGGTGAGGCAGTTCACCGGACCACCTGGAACCGCGTTGTGGATCGATTCCAGCCGCTGCTTTCACTTCGGCAGCCGCAGCCCGGCCAAGCCGCGCTACCAGATGCAGTACTCCTTCGTCTCCCCGGTGCGAAACGACTTCTCCGATCTGCTGCGCTCACAGGCCCGCTACCCGGTGAGCAGCGAGGATCCGCTCTCGCGCCGACTGGTCCTCGATCGCAGCCTCCTCGACGACAGACTGCCCGAGCAGGCGGAGTGATCCCGTCAGCGCTTTAGTAGCTTCCTACGCTGTGTCGCAGGGGTTCGCGGGAGCGGAGCTGAGTACGGTCGAGCTCGGGGCAGCGCGCCGACTGGCGGACCGAGCAGTGCGGCCCGCCGCGACCCGGCTCGACGCCGACAAGATGGCCACGCTCGGCATCCGCAACACCATGCGCCTGGCCAAGCGCTACAACCGCATGCTCTACGGGCGCTATCAGCGAGAGCGCCAGCGCCTGTGGCGCGAGAGCTTCGCGGAGCTGGCGGACCGGAGCGGGGGGTTCAGCAGGACTCCGGCCCTCCGCATCGAGGACGGCTTCGCGCTGGACACCTCCGGCTCACTTCCCGGCCTAGAGGAGATGCTCGACGCCGTCGACGAGGTGATCGCAGAGCGGGCGGGACGGGTCCCGGTCGACGACCGCTACCGGGCCTTCTTCCGGAACCTGATCTCGGTGGAGGACCTGGCACGCTGGCCCGAGCTTCTCTCCTTCGCCGGCACGCCCGACTTGATCGCCACGACGGGCGACTACTTCGGGCTGATCCCCGCCCTCTCGAAGACCCTGCCGACCGGCGTGCGGGTGGTGGAGTCGGGCAAGCACCTGGATGCCCTGGCCCACCTTCCGCCGCGCGACAGCCAGGTCTTCCACATCGATCCCTACGACCACCCGATGGTCTACGTGATCGTGCTGGCGCGCGACTGCACGCCGCGAATGGGCCCCTTTACCTTCCTGCCGGCATCGGTTTCCGAGCGGGCCGCGCGGGAGCTGGACTACCACTCGCGCGGGCGCCCGTACCGGCTGAGCGACGAGGAGATCTACTCCGTCGTCGATCGCGACGAGGCGATCACCCTCACCTACCCGCGCGGCACGGTGCTTTTCATCGACACCAGTCGCTGCTTCCACTATGGGGCCCGCGACGGGGAGGAGCCGCGGTTCCAGGTCATGTACGGGCTCACCTCCGCCTGCCGCTCGGACTTCAGCGAAACCTACATGCCCAGCTTCAGCTATCCGATGCCCCCCCGGGCCGGTCCCCTGCACAGGCTGGTGGTCGATCGACGGGCGCTGCCGGTCTGAGCGACACCCGGGCGACCGGCTCCACACGCAGTCAGCGGTATATGGCTTGCAGGCGGGTATGGAACTCGCGGTTGCCCTCGCCGTGCTCGGGGGGTCCTACCCCAGAGGCCTTCCAGCCACCGAAGGGAGCCTCGACGCCGGCGTCAGCGGTCGCCCGCCCGATCTTGAGGACGCCGGCCCGCGCCTCGCGCTCGAACAGCTCGCGGCGCCCCGGGTCGGCGGTGAAGAGCGCGGCTACGAGGCCGTGGCGGACGCCGTTGAGGAGCTCGAGCGCCTGTTCGAAGGCCTCCGCGGCCTGGACCACGATCACCGGCCCGAAGGTCTCCTCCTGGACGATCTCCGCAGCAGGATCCTCGCAGAGGACCAGCGTTGGGGCCTGGTAGGGACCCTCCTCCCTGAGCCGGCGCAGCGCGCCGCGGTCCGCCACCGCCTCGCGGACCTCGTGATCGCGGCCGGCGCGCTCGATCGTGGCGCCGACTCGCTCGCGGGCCTCGGCGGTGACCATGGGGCCGACCCGGACCGCGGGATCCCGGGGGTCCCCGACGGGCAGCGCCGCGACGGCGGCCTCCAGCAGATCGACCAGCTCATCATGGCAGTCGTGGTCGACGATCACCCGCCGGTTCGCAGTGCAGCGCTGCCCGGCGGCCCCCATGCCCGCCTCGGCGATCAACCGTGCCGCATCCTCCAGCCCGCCGTCGCGCCAGACGATCGCGGCGTTGTTTCCCCCCAGCTCGCACTGGAGCGGGATGCGGCGCTGCGCGCAGATCGCCTGGGCGCTGAAGCCCGCCGCCGAGGCGCCGGTCAGGGAGACCGCGTCGATCGCCGGCTCGGCCATCAGCTCGGCAGCGGACTCGGCCCCTCCATCCACCATCGTCACCAGGCCATTCGGCAGGCCCGAGTCAGCCAGGACCGAGAGGAGCCTGCGGCCCACGCCGGATGCCAGCGGGGAGGGCTTCCACACGGACGCGTTCCCCCAGCGCAGTGCCGCCGAGATCTTTCCCAACGGGATGGCAACCGGGTTGTTGAAGGGAGTGATCTGCGCCACCGTGCCGACCGGTACCCGCCGGACGCTTGCCTCGGCGGTCTCCACAGCCGGCTCCCGCACGCCTGCCGCCGCACGTAGCAGCGCCGCGCCGCGCTTGAGCTCCGCCTCCGCGTAGTGGCGGGGCTTGCCGGTCTCAGCGACTATCTCGCCGGCCAACTCGCTGGCGACGGCCTGGACGCCCTTCGCCGCCCGGGCCAGGAGCTCCAGGCGGCTCCCAAGCGGCTCGGCGCGCAGCGCCCGTCCGGCAGAGGCCGCGGCCGTTGCCGCCGCGCCAAGCCCCTGCCTCGCCCGGACCGGCGGGGGCGCCGCGGCGTCGCGCAGCATCGAGAGCAGCGCCGCGACACTCGCGAAGCGGGCGGCCCTGCCCTCGAGGTAACGGCGAGTGACGGCCGCGTGCAGGCCGTCGTACGAGCCGACCGCGTCAGAGGCGATCCAGACCCGAAGCCCGCGCTGATAGCCGTCCAGCGCCGTGGCCCGCACGCAGCCGTGCAGGTGCACACCGCAAACGATCAGCTCCCCGGCGTCGAGCTGGGCCAGGCGCGCGTCGAGCTCCGGGGAGGTGAAGGGACTGAACCAGCGCTTCTCCACCACGAGCTCCCCACTGCGGGGCGCCAGCGTCAGGGGCGGACGCTGACCCTCGGTGCCGCGCACGCAGTCCCACCGCCCGGCTGCCCGCCAGTGGGGCATGCGGTCCTCGCCGCCGGGCGAAACCGCCGTCCAGGCATGCAGCACGGGGACCGAAAGGCGGCGGCAGCCCTCCAACAGCGCGGCGGCCCGGCGGGTCAACTCGTCCGCCCCCGGCTCCAGCCCTGGCGTTGCCAGGAAGTCTCTTTGCAGGTCCACCAGCAGCAGAGCCGGGTTCATCCGAGAGCGCCGCGATCCGCGACGGTGGCCGCGACGGCCTCGGCGACGCGACCGCCCATCTCGGCCGTACCGATCACCCGGCAGCCCGGCTCGGCGACGTCCTCCGTGCGCCATCCCTCCGCCCACACGCTCGCCAGCGCCCTCTCGATCAGCTCCCCCTCGGCGTCCATGCCGAAGCTCTCCCGAAGGAGCATGGCAGCGGAGAGAATCTGCCCCGCGGGGTTGGCGCGGTCGCCGCCCGCCAGCTCATGGGCGGCACCGTGGTTGGTCTGATAGACGGCGGCGCCATGTGAGTTGAAGTTCCCACCGAAGGTGATGCCCCGCGAGCCGAGCAGCACCCCCCCGGCATCGGAGAGGAGATCGCCGAACAGATTGGGGGCGACAATCACGTCGAGCTCGGCCGGCTGGCTCAGCATTCGGTAGACGGCATAGTCCACGTCCAGGATCTCAAGCGCCACCTGATCCGCGGCGATGCGCTGCGCGCAGTCGCTCCACAGCGCGCTGATCGAGGGTATGCCGCCCTCCTTGACCACGACCGTGAGGCGCCCTCGCCGCCAGGAGGCGAGCTTCGCGGCCACCTCGATCAGCCGCTCGACCTCGCGCTCGGTGTAGGAGAAGGAGTGCTCGGCGACCCGTCCCTCGGTGCGGCTGACGGACTCGCTCCAGCGTCCCTGGTAGATCCCGGCGCTCTGCTCGCGAACGACCAGCAGGTCGACTCCGTCGAGTCGGCTCGGAGAGATCGGAGCGGAGCCCGGATCGATGCAGGCCTGGGGGCGGATCGGGCTCAGCTTGCAGAAGAGGTCGAAGCGCCGCCGCGCGTCGTAGACCCAGCGCCCCCCGTGCGCTCCGGCCAGCACCGCCCCGCCCGCCCCGAACGTCTGCTCGCAAAAGCTCGCGGCGTCCTCGGTCAGCTCCCGCGGGGAACCGCGCAGCGCGCGCTTCGGCCCCTCGGTGAGGACGAGTCGGAAGCCTCGGCCGGCCGAGGCCGCGCGAAGCACGCCAACGGCGGCAGAGACCACGTCGGGGCCGATCCCCTCACCGGGCAGCACGCCGATCCGGACCGTGTCCCCCGGCCCAACGGGCACGGCCGGCCGTCCGCAGATGGCCTCGCTCCACCGCGGCGTTCGGTTGGTTTCAGGCACTCAACTCCGCTCCGCGCGGATCGTAGAGAAGTTGCGAGCGACGAAATCCCGGACCACCGCACGTCTCGCCCGAGCGCCCGCTCTTCGCAGAAGAAGCTCGGCGCCCCCGCCCCGTAGGGCCCGGCGCAGGGACTTCGGTCGGCGCAGGTAGTGGATATCCACGCGCGGAACCGCGTACCGGCTCATACCCGCGCGCGCCAGCCGCATGCCGTCGCCGCAGGCACCATCGTAGGTGCGCTCGATCAGGGCGCGGCCGCGCGGCCCGGGCGGCGATCCGTAGGGATGGGCGAACCAGCGCACGGCTGTTCCGGCCCGCTGCTCGAGCTCCCGCCGCGACTCGACGATCTCCCGCCGCAGCACCGCCTCCTCGACCTCGGCGAGCTCGAGCGGCAGGTGGGCGGTGCCATGGGAACCCAGCTCCATGCCGGCCCCCGCCGCCTCCGCCAGTGCCCGAGCGCTGGCCAGTGGCCGCTTCGGTACGCGGGCGGGATCCGGGCGGAAGTCGTTCAACCCGCCGAGGTGCCCGGCAACGCAGAAGATCGTCGCCGACATGCCGCGCTCGGCGAGAAGCGGCACACCGTTCTCGACCGCACTGGCGAAGCCGTCGTCGAAGGTGACCGCGATGCTGGGCTCGGCGGGACCCCCGCTGCGCAGCTCCTGGACGAGCCGATCCAGCCCGATCACCGCCACGCCGGTGGCGGCGATCAGCTCGAGGTGCTCGGCGAACCGCCTGGGTGCGAGGAAGAGGGGGGGCGGTCCGGGCTCGATCGCGTGGTAGGTGAGCACCAGGGCCGGGCGCGTCATGCGACGCCCCCCGGGACGTCACCCGATCCGATCGGAGCCGCCGCCTCGGCGGCGGCGGCGAGCTCCCCATCGCCGCGGTCCCGGGCGATCCCCGCGATCAGCGATAGGTAGGAGCGCAGATGAGCGTCCACCGAGAAACTCCCCGCCGCCGCCCGCCGCCCGCGTTCGGCCAGGCGACGTCGCAGCACGGGCTCCGAGGCCACCCGGTTCAGAGCCGCCTCGAGCTCCTGCGCGGAGCGGTAGGAGATCGCCGCGCCGGTCCGCTCGGCGAGGTCGCCGAGGGCACCGAAGTGCCGGGCGATCACGGGCGCTCCGCGGGCGAACGCCTCCAGCGCCACCAGGGACATCGCCTCGTGACCCCGGGTCGGGATCAGCACCGCGAGGGCATCGCTATAGACGCGATCGAGTTGCCCGCCGGAGAGCCAGCCCGCGAAATGGACGTGCTGAAGCCCGCGCGCTCGACGGCGAAGCCGCCGCTCCAGACCCCCGTCGCCGGCGATCACGAGGCCCTCGCGGCGGCCGCGAAACGCGTCGAGCAGGCCCTCCACGCCCTTGATCGGCTCCAGTCTGCCCACGTAGAGGAAGTAGGGGCGCATGCTCGGCAAGCCGGACCGGTCAACGTCGTGCGGGCCCTTGGCGCTCGCCGAGGCAGGCGCGAAGTGGGGGAGCATCTCGAGCCTGACCCGCTCCGCGAAGCGCCGGTGGAGCGCCGCGCCGACCCGGCTGGGCACGATCAGCGCGTCGAGATGCTCAAGCGAGCGCTCCAGCAATCCGGTGCGACGCCACGGCTGCGGGGGACGGCGATGGGCGAGCTCGCAGCTCCAGCAGGGCGGCGCCTCGCAGACGCTTCCGTCTCGCCGCAGCAGCACGTGGCTGGGACAGAGGAGCCACTGCTCATGCGCGGTGTAGAGCTTTACTCCGCTCCCCATTCCCAGCAGGGCCGGTGCTCCCAGCAGGGAGGGATTGTGGTGGTGGATCACGTCGAAGCCGCTCTCCAGCAGGGCGCGAAGCTGCCGCCGTGCGCCGACTGGGCGACCCGAGAGGTAGCGCCCGACGAGGGCCGCGGAGCCCCCGCGCAGGGGAACAACCTCCACGCCGGGATGACCGTGGGAGGGCCGCGGCGGATCGCTTGAGTGCAGGCGATAGGCGGCCGGCGCGCAGACGACGGTGACCGCGTGGCCGCGATCGGCGAGCGCGTGAGCCAGCCGCTGCACCTGGATCCCGTCACCCCCGAAGCTCCACGGCGGATAGAAGGTGCTCAGCATGCAGAAGCGCAGGGGCCGCGAGGATCTCGGCGCAGCGTCGGCCGGCGTCACCCCGATCCCTCGACATGCAGAGTCGGGCTCTTACCTGTTGCCCCGATGTGAGGCTCCCGACGCACCACCCGCAGGGTCTCGCTTTGCGCCCAGAAGTCGGTCATCAACCGGTTCTCGGCGCGCAGGAACTCGACCACGGCCGAGAGGAGCTCGTCCTCGTCGATCGCCCCCACCGCGGGAGAGACGACCACGCTCACCTTGGACAGCCCCGCCACCTCCTCCTGGGCAAGCTGGTAGTCGGTCGGGCCGCCGCCGAAGCTCCTTGGCAGCAGCTCCTCGATCAGCGTGTGCAGGCCGCTGCCGAGGAAGTGATTTCCGTCGGCGGTCAGCTTTTCGTGACCGCGCACCGTATGCAGGTGCAGGTCGAGGCCCAGTTCGCCGAAGCGGCATCCACAGCGCCTGCGGGCGAGCACGCCGTGATCGCCGCTCTCCACGTTGATCATCACCTTTGGGGTGAACGGGAGCAGTGTCGTATAGAGGAAGGCATCCACCGAGGCCAGGGACGAACCCACCCGTAGGGGCCGTTGCAGCACTGCGAGCTTGTCGGAGAGCAGGTGCATGTCGTCGAGCGCCTCCGGGTCAGCGCAGGCATAGCCGATCCGCCCCGTCTCGACCATCGAGTAGTTCGAGACCACGCGTGCTCCGACGCGGGCGAAGGCCTCCTCCTTGGCGGGGGTGAGTGACTCTCCGCCCGTCCGGAAGAACGCGCCGGCGATCTCGAGTCCACGCTCGCTGGCGGCGCGACAGATGCGCACCCCGAGGCCGGTCTGCACCTCGAGCACCGCCGGGCGGCCGTCGGCTCCCGCCCCTTCGGTCCAGCGGGCCACCCGCTCGGCATTCGCAGCCGGGCAGTGCTCGGGCGCGGGAAAGGCGGCACCCTGAAGCCTCGCAAATCGGGCCGTATAGGCGGTGAACAACCCGTACTTGAGAGCCTGGGGACCGGGCCGGGGCCGGTACGGATCGAACCACCGCTCGAGCGGCTGTCCGGTCTTCAGCATCCTCAGGGCATTGTTAAGACCCGAGGTGGACGGCGGTCTCACCCGCCACATCGCCACGGGGCGTCCGCGGAGCCGGAAGTTGTCCCGGAACACCGCCTCGTGGGCTGCTTCCTGCTCCAGCCGATCGAGGTCCAGCGGAACCCGCCGGGGCCGGCCCCTGGAGCCGCTCGAATTCCCCCACCAGTGGGGCGCCAGCAACGGATTGTCGAAGTCGCCGTGCGCCACCTCCAGGGTGACGCTGCCGCGAGTGAGCGGGCGGCGACCCTTGAACTCATCGAGGGTGACGTAGACGCCGGCTTGGCGCATGGCCTCCAGCATCTCCTCGAGTCCGCGCTCGGCAACCAGATCCCGCGCGTCACCCAGCTCGATCCCCGCTGATTTGAGCAATGCGAGGTAGGGGCTGCGCGCGTTCCCGTACACCGCGTGCTCCAGCAAGGCCAGGAACCGGTGCTCACGCTGGGCGAGGCGCTGTGCGATCAGCTCCCTGGCTCGATCGGGCGTGATCGGATCGGCGAGGAAGGATCTCAGCCGCCGCGCATAGCGAGCGAAGGAGCGAATCTCCTCCAGCGTCCCCGGCGAGCTCCGATCGGCTGCGCTCCTCACCCGGCGCAGCCGCCGCCCCCTCGCTTGCCCCCGTCGCTCCACGAGGGGACCCTACTTCGCAGGCTGGGCTGCGGGCGGCGCTCAGCCCGCCAGCGCTCGCTCCAGGTCCGCGACCAGGTCCTCGGCGGCCTCGATCCC
>CAYZPZ010000037.1:10758-13403 GCA_964480205.1 uncultured Conexibacteraceae bacterium | reverse complement strand
TCGACAACATCTTCCGCTTCGTGCAGGCCGGCTCGGAGGTCTCGGCGCTGCTGGGGCGGATGCCCTCGGCGGTCGGCTACCAGCCGACCCTGGAGACCGAGATGGGCGAGCTGCAAGAACGAATTACGTCTACGAGGGAAGGCAGCGTCACCTCGGTGCAGGCGATCTACGTGCCCGCCGACGACCTCACCGACCCGGCACCGGCCTCGGTGTTCGCGCACCTGAACGCGACCACGGTGCTGACCCGCTCGCTGGTCGAGCAGGGCATCTACCCGGCGGTCGACCCGCTCGACTCGACCTCGACCATCCTCAAGCCCGAGATCCTCGGCGAGGAGCACTACGACACGGCGACCCGGGTCCAGGAGACGCTGCAGCGCTACAAGGAGCTGCAGGACATCATCGCGATCCTCGGCATCGACGAGCTCTCCGACGAGGACAAGCAAACGGTCTCGCGCGCGCGCAAGATCCAGCGGTTCCTCTCGCAGCCGTTCTTCGTCGCCGAGCAGTTCACCGGCCGTAGCGGCGAGTACCTGCCGGTCGACGAGACGGTGCGCAGCTTCAAGGCGATCGTCGACGGCGAGCACGACGAGGTCCCCGAGCGCGCCTTCTACATGCAGGGCTCGATCGAGCAGGTGCTCGAGACGGCCAAGCAGATGCGCGGTGAGGAGCCCGACCAGGCCGCCGCGGCCGAGGCCTCCGAGCAGGAGACGAGAGCCGAGGAGAACGGTGAGGGCCCGGTCGAAACCGCGGTCGGCGCCGTTCCCGAGGAGCAGGGCGCCCAGGCGGGCCAGTAGGAGGACCGACCGATCGCCGGCCGCGAGAACACCCTGCACGCCAAGGTCCTCACCCCCGAGGGCGAGGTCTTCGACGGCGAGGTCGAGCAGCTCTCGACCCGGACCGCCGTCGGCGAGCTCGGCGTGCTCGCCAATCACGTGCCGGTGCTGGCGCGGCTGCGCCCCACCGAGCTGCGCCTGCACATGCCCGACGGCGAGACCCAGCGCTGGGCGCAGGCCGAGGGCTGGCTGCAGGTGTTCGCCAACCGCGCCACGGTCCTGGTGGGCGAGGCGATCCCGCCGGACCGGCTCGACACCTCCCAGCTGCGCAGCCGCGCCGAGGACGCGGAGCGGAGGCTGAGCGAATCCGAGGAGGGCTCCGGCGCCTACCAGCAGGCCGAGCGCGACAAGGAGCGCGCCGAGGCGTTTCTCGAAGTGGCGGGCGGGACGGCTTCGCCATCTTCATAAAACGGGTCGCGCTGTCGCGCGCACTCGCACCTGCTCCTCCAGCATGAACGGGTCGCGCCTTGCGGCGCGCCCTCGCATGAACGGAGCACCCTCGCATCTGTTGGGCGGCCCCTCACGGCTCGCCCCTTCGCTCCAGCCTACGATGCGCGGATGGACGAAGTCACGCTTACCGAGCGCCTGATCGCCTTCGACACCTCATCCGTACAGGGGTTGCGGCGCGCCGCCGAGTTCGTGGGGGGCTGGCTTGAGTCGCGCGACATCGCTGCGAAACAGATCGAGGCGAGAGGGCTGCCGGTGACGATGGCCGAGGTCGGTCCCCCAGATGCGCCGACCCTGGTCATGCACGGTCACCTCGACGTGGTGCCCGGCGGGCGGGAGCAGTTTCATCCGCGCATCGATGGTGACCGGTTGTTCGGTCGCGGCGCCTACGACATGAAGGGCGCCCTGGCGGTGATGATGCTCGTCCTTCACGCCGCGCGGGAGCAGGAGGGCGTCCGCCTGCGGCTCGGCGTGGTCTCCGACGAGGAGTCCGAGGAGGAGGAGAGCCGGGGCAGCGACGCGCTCGTCGACCAGGGATTCGTCGGCGACTTCGCGATCACCGGGGAGCCGACCAACCTTCAGGTCGGGGTCCAGGCCAAGGGCGTGCTGGCGCTCCGGTTGGGCATCAGCGGACGCGCCGCGCACGGCGCCACGCCTTGGCTGGGCGACAACGCGATCGTCAAGGCGGTGGAGGTGTTTCGTGCCCTCGAGTCGCTACCGTTTGCCCGTCAGAGCTCCGAGCTCTTCGACCGGCCGTCGATCAATCTGGGCCGGATCGTGGGCGGGGACGCCCTCAACCGCGTTCCCGACCAATGCGTGATGGACGTGGACGTGCGCTTTCTCCCAGAACAGAACCCCGAGGAGATCCTCGCGCAGGTGGAGGGCCTGCCGGGCACTCGCGTGCTCGCAACCTTCCGCCGACCCCCGGCCGTGGTCGAGGAGCAGTCCCCGTTCGTGGTGGGGCTCTGCGAGGCGACCTCGCCGCACCATCCCGAGCGGGTGATGAGCGTGGGCCGCGATGGCGCCTCCGACGCCGTCTCCTTCCTTCAGGCCGGCGTGCCCGCGGTCGAGTTCGGCCCGGTCGGAGACGGTCACCACGGCCCCGAGGAGTGGGTCTCGCTCTCTTCCCTGCGCATCTATCGGCAGGCGCTGGAGGGATTCGTCGGTGACTTCCCGGGACTGGTACCCAGCGACGAGCCGGCCGGCTGATCATGGTCCCACCGCCGAAGAAGCAGGGCGGCCGGGGCAAGGCCGACGCCGAGCCCCCCGCGCAGCAGGAGCCCGCCGACGAGACCGCCGAGTACGAGCTCGGCGAAGACTTCCTGGCCGATCTAGCCGAGGACGAGCAGCTCGAAGAGGACGAGG
>CAYZPZ010000037.1:0-10658 GCA_964480205.1 uncultured Conexibacteraceae bacterium | reverse complement strand
GAGCTCGTGGCGGAGGAGGAACTCGAGGAGGAGGATGCCGAGCTCGAGGATGAGGCGGGTGACGAGGGCGAGCTGGAGGAGATCATCGCCGGCGAGCCCCAGGAGTGGGACGGCGCCGGCGACGAGGAGCAGACCATGGTCGCCACCGACGGTACGCGATTCCAGCAGGCCCGGGAGAGGATCACCTCGGGCTTCGAGGCGGTCGGCACCGATCGGGTCACCTCCGGCTTCCAGGCGCTGCGCCGCCACATCCGCTTCCCGCTCTGGGCACGTTTCCTGACGGCCTCGGTACTGATCGTCGCCTCGGTAGGCATCGCGACCGCCGCCAGCCTCCTGCTCTACCTCGGTGACATCGCCCATGGTCTCGAGTTCCAGAACACCGACGTCGGCAGGGAGATCGGGGTCGACATCACCGGGGTGGAGGGGGGCGAGCCGCAGACGATCATGATCCTCGGCTCCGACAAGCGCCCGGAGGATGAGGGCGAGATGCGGGGGCTGTCGGATACCACCATGCTGCTGCGGCTCGACCCCGACCGTGGCGCGATCGCGCTCTTCTCGCTGCCGCGCGACCTCAAGGTGGAGATCCCCGGCTACGGGGTGGCAAAGCTGAACGAGGCCTACTTCGTCGGCGGGCCGGCGATGACGCTGCGCACGGTGAAGAAGCTGACCGGGCTGGAGATCAACCACTTGGTGAACGTCGACTTCGAGGGCTTCGCGCGGGCGGTCAACTCGATCGACTGCGTCTACGTCGACGTCGACCGCCGCTATTTCAACTCCAACGAGGGCAAGCCCGAGGCGCTCACCTACGACGAGATCGACATCCAGCCCGGCTACCAGGCGCTCTGCGGGTTCGACGCGCTCGACTACACGCGCTATCGGCACACCGACAACGACGTGGTCCGCGCCGCCCGACAGCAGGACTTCCTGCGCGAAGCCCGCCAGAGGGTGCCTCCTGAGGTGATCTTCGCCGAGCGGAAGGAGCTGATCAGGATCTTCACCAAGCACACCACCTCGGACATCGACAGCGCCGGGGAGATGTTGGAGGTGCTGAAGCTGTTCATCGAGGCGCGCGACGCCGAGGTGAAGGAGATCCACTTCGAGGGCAACCTCGGCCTGTCCTTCGTCACCGCGAGTCGGCAGCAGATCCAGAAGGCGGTCAACGAGTTCCTCGGTATCGAGGCGACTCCGGGCCCGCCAGCCAAGAGCGCCGCGCCGGAGGATCCCTCCCGCGCGGCCGAAGCCCCCCAGGCGCCGGACGCGAGCGGGGCGACGCCCGCCACCCAGGCCAAGCGCAAGGCCAAGAAGGCGAAGCGCAAGGGCGGGGAGCCGGCCCAGCTGGTGGAGACCAGCTTCGGCAAGCAGCTCGCGCGCGGCATCCAGAGGCGCAGGCTCAACCTGCCCACCTACTACCCGACCAAGCTGGAGCTCGGCACCGAGTACGCGCAGAAGCCGCGCGTCTACAAGATCAACGGCAGTCCCGATGCCCTGCGGGCCCCCGGCCAGGGCGAGCGAGCTGCCTACAAGTGGGTCTTCTCCCGCCCGGCCATCGGTGAGTACTACGGGTTCATGGCCACGCGCTGGAAGGACCCGCCGATCCTGGACAACCCCTCGGAAACCAGGGAGATCGGGGACCGCGAGTACAAGCTCTACTACGACGGCGATCGGCTGCGCATGGTCGCCTGGCAGACGGACGAGGGCTCGTTCTGGGTCTCGAACACCCTGATCCAGTCGCTGTCCGACCGCGAGATGATCGAGATCGCCAAGGGCATGAAGGAGCTTCCCAAGCCGGGCGCCTGAGCCCGCGGGTTCCGGGTGACCGCTGCGCGCGAGCCGATCGGGGTTGTGGGGACCGGCTGGGTCGGCCTGGTCACGGCCGCCTGCTTTGCAGAGCTCGGGCACCAGGTGATCGCCCGCGACGTCGTCGCCGAGAAGGTCGAGGCGCTGCGGGCCGGCGAGGTCCCGATCCACGAGCCCGGCCTGGGCGAGCTGATCGAGCGCAACCGTGACCGGCTCCGCTTCACCACCGAACTCGACGAGCTGCTCTCGGGGCCCCGGCTCTTCTTCGTCTGCGTGCAGACGCCTCCGACCCATTCCGGCGACGCCGATCTGAGCGCGGTGATCCAGGCGGCCGAGGAGATCGGCGCGGACGATGGGCGGGCCCTGGTGATGAAGTCGACGGTTCCGGTCGGCACCGGGCGCTTGCTGAAGCGGCGCCGCCCCGAGCTCACCTACGTCTCCTGCCCGGAGTTCCTCAGGGAGGGGACCGCGACCCACGACTTCCTGCATCCGGACCGGGTGGTGATCGGGGCCGGTCCCGAGGACGAGTGGGCGGCCGACGCGGTGGCGGAGCTGTACGCGCCACTGGAGGCGCCACTGGTCCGCACCGATCTGGCCTCGGCCGAGATGATCAAGCTCGCCTCCAACGCCTTCCTGGCCACCAAGATCAGCTTCATCAACGAGATCGCCAACGTCAGCGAGGAGGTGGGGGCGGACGTGACCGAGGTCGCCCGCGGCATGGGGCTCGACGACCGGATCGGGCCGAAGTTCCTTCGAGCCGGCGCGGGCTACTCGGGCTCTTGCCTTCCCAAGGACGTCTCCGGGTTGAAGCAACTCGCCGGTAACTCCGGGTACCACTTTCAGCTGCTCACCTCGGTGATTGAGGTGAACGAGCTTCAGAAGCGGCGGCTGATCGGAAAGCTGGAGCGCCATCTCGGCTCGCTGCACGGCAAGCGGGTCGCCCTGCTGGGCCTGGCGTTCAAGGCCGACACGGACGACATGCGCGAGGCGGCGAGCCTGGTGCTCGCCGCGCGGCTCGAGAGCGAGGGAGCGAGCGTCGCCGCCTACGATCCGGTGGCCGCCGAGCGCGCTCGCGCCCTGCTGCCGGGGGTGAAGGTCGCCCCCTCGGCCCTGGAGGCGATCGACGGCGCCGACGCCGCCATGCTGGTCACCGAGTGGCCGGAGTTCGCCGAGCTCGACTGGGCCACCGTCGCCGAGCGGATGCGCAACCCGCTGATCGTCGACGGGCGCAATTACCTGGATCCCGAAGCGATCCGCGCCGCCGGGATCGCCTACGACGGGGTCGGCAGACCCCAGCCTCAGGGTCCAGCGGGTCGCGGGGATGTCCCCGCCGCGGCCGGCGAGGCGAAGGCGCCGGAGGGCTGATGCAGGCGCTGATCCTGGCGGGCGGCGCCGGGACGCGTCTTCGCCCGTTGACCGACACGGTCCCCAAGCCGGTCCTGCCCCTGGCGGGGCGGCCCCATATCGCCTACGTGATCGACTGGCTGACCCGCCACGGCGTCGACGATGTGGTCATCTCCTCCGGGCACCTCGCCGCCGGCGTGCGTGATGCGCTGAAGGGTTTCCAGGGCCCGCGACTGCGCTACGCGGAGGAGCCGGACGCGCGCGGCACGGCGGGGGCGATCCGCTTCGCCGAGGAGCTGCTCGCCGACCGCTTCCTGGTCCTGAACGGCGACGTGCTCTGCGATCTGAATCTCACCGCCCTGATCGACCAGCACCGCTCAAAGGGGGCGGCGGCCACGATTGCGCTCTATCCGGTCGGAGACCCGAGTGCCTACGGGCTGGTCCGCCGCCGCGAGGACGGGGCGATCAGGGACTTCCTGGAGAAGCCCGATCCCGCGGAGATCGACACTGACGAGATCAACGCCGGGGCCTACGTCCTGGAGCGGGCCGTGCTCGAGCGGATCCCGCCGGATCGCGAGGTGTCGATCGAGCGCGAGGTCTTCCCCGGCCTGGTGGGCGAGGGACTCTACGGACGCCGGCTCGAGGGCTACTGGATGGACATCGGTACCCCGGAGCGCTACCGCCAGGCGAACTGGGACATTCTCCAACGGGTGGTGGAGACCCCGTTGGCGGAGCGCCTGGATGAACGCGGGCGGCTGATTGAGCCCGGCGTCGAGGTCGGCGACGCGGTGATCGACCCCCCGGTCCTGATCGAGGCAGGCGTGGTGCTCTCGCCCGGGACCAGGATCGGTCCCCGCGCCGTGATCGGCTCCGACTGCGTGATCTCGCAGCGGGCCAGGATCACCGATTCGGTGCTGCTGCCGGGCTGCGGCGTCGGCGCGGACGCCGTTCTGGAGGAAGCGGTCCTCTCGGCCGGGGTCGAGGTCGCGTCCGGGGCCAGGCTGGAGCCCGGCTCCGTGGTCGGCGAGGGAGAGCTGGTGGGAGCACCCGCGTGAACGCCGACGATTCGCTGCGAGCGCACGACCCCCAGGGGCTGCTCGACGTGGTGCTGGCGATCCCAGAGCAGCTGCGCGACGCGCTCTGGCGGATCGAGAGCGCCCGAATGGAGTCGATGGAGGCGCCGGCGGCGTTCGTCTGCGGCATGGGCGGTTCGGCGATCGGCGGGGATCTGGCCGGGGCGGCGATCGGCGATCGCCTGACCAAGCCCCTGATCACGGTGCGCGGCTACGAGCTGCCCGCCTGGTCTCCGGCCCGCTCGGCGGTCCTCTGCTCGAGCTACTCGGGCCAGACCGAGGAGACCCTGGCCTGCTACGAGGCAGCGGAGGCCCTCGGTGCGCTGCGGATCGTGGCCACCACCGGCGGCGAGCTGGCCGAGGCCGCGCGGCGCGACGGCGTGCCCGTGATCGGGCTCCCCTCGGGGATGCCCCCGCGCGGGGCCGTCGCCTACATGTTCTGCGCGGCGGCCGAGCTGGCCGCGCTCGCCCTCGCCGCCCCGCGCGTCCACACCGAGATCGACGCCGCCGCCAGGCACCTGGACGGACGCGGCGAGGAGATCTCCGCGCGCGCCGGCCGGATCGCCGAGCGAATCGGCGACACGGTGCCCATCGTCTATGGCGCCGATCTGACCGCGTCGGTCGCCTATCGCTGGAAGACGCAGATCAACGAGAACGCCAAGCTGCCGGCCTTCTCCTCGCGACTCCCGGAGGCGAGCCACAACGAGATCGCGGGCTGGGCGGGCGGCGAGCGCGGGCACAGCTGCATCCTGCTCTCGGACGTGGACCAGCATCCGCGCGAGCGCCGACGCATGGAGATCACCGGGGAGGTGATCGGACCGAGCGCCGCCGCGGTGATCCCGGTCGAGGCCGAGGGGGAGACCCGCACCGCCCGGCTGCTCGAGCTGATCATGCTCGGCGACCTGGTCTCGCTGCATCTGGCCGCGCGGCACGGGATCGATCCGGCCCCGATCGAGGCGATCGACGGTCTGAAGGCGAAGCTGGCGGGGGGGCGGTAGTGCCGGGCGACGACGGGCGCGGAGCCGCGATCGAGATCCGAGGCCTGACCAAGGTCTTCGGCGCGGGCGAGACGGAGGTGCGGGCCCTGGACGGAGTGGACCTGGAGATCGGCCGCGGCGAGCTGATCGCGATCATGGGGCCGTCTGGATCCGGCAAGAGCACCCTCCTGCATCTGCTGGGAGCGCTGGAGACGCCGAGCGACGGCAGCATCGCCCTGGCCGGGCGGCGCTTCGAGGGCCTCGACGACCGCGAGCTGACCCTGCTGCGCCGCGAGCGCATCGGCTTTGTCTTCCAGTTCTTCAATCTGCTGCCCGCGCTGAGCGCGGAGGAGAACGTGCTGCTGCCGGCGCTGATCGCAGGGCGCCGGGACGAGCGGATCCGCCAGCGCGCTCGCTCGCTGCTGGAGCGGGTCGGACTCGCTCCACGCGCCGGGCATCTTCCCTCTGAGCTCTCCGGCGGCGAGCAGCAGCGGGTCTCGATCGCCAGGGCCCTGCTGATGGAGCCGGCGCTCGTGCTCGCCGACGAGCCGACCGGCAACCTTGATTCGAGCTCCGAGCACCAGGTGCTTGAGCTGCTGGCCGAGCTGAACCGTGCCGAGGGCCACACCATCGTCCTGGTCACCCACGATCCGGCGGCCGCGGCGATCGCGGGGCGGGTGGTCTTCCTGCGCGACGGGCGCGTCGACGGCGAGATCGAGGGAGGCTCGCGGGAGCGAATCGTCGAAGCGCTCTGATGCGCTCCTACTACTCGCTCAGCCTCCGGCAGCTCCGCACCAGGCGGCTTCGGGTTCTGCTCACCGCCGCGGGGATCGTGCTTGGCGTGGGGATGATCTGCGGGGTCCTGCTGCTGGCGGCGACGATCCAGCGGACCTTCACCGACCTCTACGACTCGGTCTACGGCAAGACCGACCTGGTCGTCTCCGGCAGCGAGTCGACCGGCTCGCTGCCGCTCTCGGCCCTGGACCGGGTTCGTCGCACCCCCGGGGTGGAGGAGGCCGCGGGCAACTTGTTCTCGGTGCTCTCGCTGGTGGGGGAGGACGGCGAGGTCGCCGAGGGCGCCTCGGCGAACCTGAACACGGTGGGGGTCGATCCCGGCGCCGAGGACTACACCGACTCCCGCAACGTCGCCGGGCGCGACATCCGCGGAGGCCGCGAGATCCAGGTGGAGGAGAGCTGGGCGGACTCCAACGGGATCGAGCTCGGCGACCGCGTCCGCTTGGCGGCGCCGAGCGGCGTGATCGAGCTGGAGGTGGTCGGGGTGTTCCGGTTCGCCACCGGCCTCGACTTCGGCGGCGAGGGCTTCGCAGCGATGCCCCTGGGGATCGCCAGGGACGCCTTCGACAAGCCTGATGTCTACGACGAGATCGAGGTGATCGTCGCCGGCGACGAGCCCGGGCAGGTGGATCAGGTCGCCGAGCGGCTGCGCTCCGCCTTCGGCCGGGGCGTGGAGATCGCAACCCCGGAGGCCAAGGGCGAGGACATCCAGGAGCAGCTCCAGGCACTCAACGTGATCCTCTACTTCTTCGCGGCAATGGCCCTGTTCGTCGGGGGCTTTCTGATCTTCAACAGCTTCAACATGACCGTGCTGCAGCGGATGCGCGAGATCGGCATGCAGCGCACCCTCGGGGCGACGCGTTCGATGATCGTCCGTTCGGTCCTGCTCGAGGCCTCGGCGCTGGGGCTGATCGGCGCGGCCCTGGGCCTCGGGCTGGGCGTCCTGCTGGCCGTCGCCCTCAGCTCGCTGATGCGCTCGGTCGGGCTGCCCGTGGGCGGGCTGGAGCTGACGCCGGTGGCCTTCGTGGCGGCCGTGGGCACCGGCCTGCTCACCGCGGTCGTGGGGGCGCTCAATCCCGCCCGGCGCGCCGGCCGGATCGCCCCGATCCGGGCGGTGCTCGGCTCCGAGGGGATCCGAACCCGTCCGCGTCCGGTGCGTGCCGTGGTCGGCGCCGCGATGATCGGGCCCGGCCTCGCGGGCGCGTTCTTGCTCGGCGCCGCAGACGAGACCACGACCCCCGTGATAGCGGCGGGAATCGCGGGCACGATCGCGATCTTCTTCGGGATCGCCCTGGTTGCGCCGTTTCTGATCTCGCCGCTGACCCGCGCTCTTTCCTGGCCGGTGCGGCGGATCGCTCCGGTCGAGGGCCGCCTCGCGGCCGACTCCGCCCGCTCCAACCCGGGGCGCACCGCGGCTACCGCCACCGCCCTGATGATCGGGCTTGCCCTGGTGGTCGGCATCAACAGCCTCGGCGCCAGCTTCCTGAGCTCGATCGAGCGGGAATTCGACGAGAGCTTCGCCCGCGATCTGACCGTGCAGCCGCGGGGGTTCTCCCCCGGCCAGGGCCCCCAGCAGGCGATCGCCCAGGGGGTGGCCGAGCGGATCGAGCGGATCCCCGAGGCCTCGGTGGTTGCCCGGGAGCGCCTCGTTCCCTTGCCCGATCTGCCGCGCAAGGAATCCAGGCGCGAGGGCCCGCCGGGCCTGCTCTACGGCTTCGACCCCGCGGTCTTCGGGGCCGTCGACTCCACCGACTTCGTCTCCGCCGCAGGCGACCGCGACGAGGTCCTGGAGCTGATGGGCGCTGGGCAGGTCAGCGTCGGGCAGGGCTACGCCGATGAGGCCGATATCGAGGTGGGGGACACCCTGGTGCTGGAGGGACCCTCGGGAAGCCGCCGCGCCGAGGTCGCCGCGATCGTCGAGACGGTGTTCGCCGGCGGCCAGACGGTGAGCATGTCGCTGGAGGTGATGCGCGAGGTGTTCGGGGTGACCGCGGACTCGCAGCTGGCCCTGAAGGCGACGTCGTCCGAGGCGCGGGGGGAGCTCGAGCGCAAGGTCGAGGAGGTGGTGGAGCGCGACTATCCCAACCTGGCAGTCCTCTCCAACGACGAGCTCAAGGGAGACATCGAGCGCCAGCTCAACCAGACCTTCGGCATCTTCAACGCCCTGGTCGGGGTGGCCATCTTCGTCAGCCTGTTCGGGATCGTCAACACCCTGTCGATGTCGGTGATAGAGCGAACCCGCGAGATCGGGGTTCTGCGCGCGCTGGGCTCCACCCGGTGGCAGATCCGACGCACGATCGCCGACGAGAGCCTGGTGATCGCGATGATCGGGGCGGCGATGGGGATCGTGATCGGCACGGGGCTCGGGTGGGCGCTGCTCAAGGGGCTGGCCTTCGGGATCCCCGGGGTGAGCTATCAACCCCCGGTGGCGACCATGATCGGCGTGGCCGTGGCCTCGGTGGTGCTCGGCCTGATCGCCGCGATCGTGCCGGCCCGCCGGGCGGCGCGACTCGACGTGGTCGAGGCGCTCAGCTACGAGTAGGTGGGTCCTCGCCCCCGGCTCGGCTCACTCCTCCGGCGGGCGGCGCCGCTCGGCCTTGCGCCGGGAGGTGCGGCGCTTCTGCTGCAGCCGGCGCTCGCGCGCCGCGCGCGAAGGCCTGGTGGCCCGCCGGGGCTTGGGGCGGGCCAGGGCGGCGGCCAGCTTCCGCGAGAGCCGCTCCAGGGCGAGTTCGCGGTTGCGCGCCTGCGAGCGGGCGTCCTGGGCGACGGCGCTCACCCTGGTCCCGGCGCGCTCGGCGATTCGACGCCTCTGCTCGGCGCTCAGCGCCTGCGAGGAGCCGACGTCGAAGATCGCCTCGATCCGCGAGGCGGTGACGTTGGCGTGCTGGCCGCCGGGGCCCGAGGAGCGGCTCGCTCGCAACTCGATCTCGGCCAGCGGCACCGCGAGCTGGTCGGTGATGCGCAGCTCGGCGTCCATCGCCTCACCGTAACCCGCACTGTCAGCGCCCGGGGGTGATCGCGTACACCCGGAACTCCCCCGGGACGCCCTTGGCGTCGAGCAGCTCGCGCTCGGTGGCCTGCACGTGCGCTACCTCGATCGCGGCCAGCGCGGCGTCGGAGACCAGCAGCTCGCCGGAACTCGCCCCCTCCGCGACCCGGGCGGCGATGTTGACGTCGACGCCGAAGTAGTCTTTGCCCACCTTGCGCGGCTTGCCGACGTGAAGGCCGGCCCTGATCTCCGGTCGATAGCCATCGGCCTCGACCTCGCCTAGGCGCTCGCGTCCCTCGACGATCGCGCCCAGGGCGTCATCGGCGCTCTTGAAGACGGCCATCATCCCGTCTCCGAGGCGCTTCACCACCTTTCCGCCATGATCCTTGACCGGAGGCTCGATCGCCACGCTGACGTCACGGAGCAGCCCGATCGCCGCCTCGTCGCCGGCCCTCAGGGCCCAGTCGGAGAAGTCGACCAGGTCGGTGAACACGATCGCAAGCTCCGAGTGGCCCCGCCCGCGTCCCTGTGCCTCGGAGATCGACTGCCAGACCTGCAGGGCACCCAGGCCAGCCTCGCCCAACGCGCCCGGGTGCTCGCCGCTGATCTCCGAGAGCAGCCCGCCGACCGCCGTCGGCTGGCCCGCGCCGCCGAACTCGCTCGGGTCCACGACCCGGTCGTCCCCCGGCAGGACCTTGCGCAGCGAGCGCATCATCGCCAGCAGTCGAGGATCGCGGTTGACCTTCTTGCCTGTCGCGGCGAGTTGCTCCCCAGCCTGCAGCAGCCTGTCGGCCTGGCTCGGGCCCTTGGCTCTGCGCCGGTTATTCCGCTTGCCCCGGGGCATCGCAGATGAAGCTTCTCACCTGCGGCCGGCCGGCGCTCGGCTGTAGCCTGTCCCAGCGACAGCCCCCGACTCCCAGGAGACCCAATCCCGCATGAGCACCGCTACCACGACTCCGCTCCGGACCGGCCTCGACTACAAGGTCGCCGACCTCTCGTTGGCCGAGTTCGGCCGCAAGGAGATTCGCCTCGCCGAGCACGAGATGCCCGGGCTGATGGCGACCCGTCGCGAGTTCGCGGACTCCCAGCCTCTGAAGGGGGCTCGGATCACCGGCTCCCTGCACATGACGGTGCAGACCGCGGTGCTGATCGAGACCCTGGTGGCACTCGGCGCTGAGGTCCGCTGGGCGAGCTGCAACATCTTCTCCACCCAGGACCACGCCGCGGCGGCCGTGGTGGTCGGCCCCGAGGGCACGGTCGACGACCCCAAGGGGGTCTCCGTCTTCGCCTGGAAGGGCGAGACGCTGGAGGAGTACTGGTGGTGCACGCTGCAGGCGCTGAGCTGGCGCGAGCCCGGTCCCAACGGCGAGACCGGGCCCAACATGGTGCTCGACGACGGCGGCGACGCCACCCTGCTCATCCACAAGGGATTCGAGTGCGAGGCCGCGGGCTCGGTGCCCGGCCCCGAGACCGCCTCCTCCGAGGAGGAGAAGGTGATCCTGGAGCTGCTCGCCGCCAGCCTCGCCGAGGATCCGCAGCGGTTCACGCAGATGGCTCCCGGCATCAAGGGGGTCACCGAGGAGACCACCACCGGCGTGCTGCGCCTGTACGAGCGCCAGGCCGACGGGACGCTGCTGTTCCCGGCGATCAACGTCAACGACTCGGTCACCAAGTCGAAGTTCG
>CAYZPZ010000036.1:0-13450 GCA_964480205.1 uncultured Conexibacteraceae bacterium | reverse complement strand
CTGGGTGACGAACTCGCGCTCGGTGCCCTCGAACATCCGCCCGCCGACCGAGGACAGCCTGGAGAAGCTGGCCTCACTGAAGCCGGCCTTCAAGGAAGATGGCAAGATCACCGCCGGCAACTCCTCCCAGATCTCCGACGGCGCCGCCGCGGTGCTCCTGATGAGTCGCGAGAAGGCCGAGCAGCTCGGGCTCACCCCCCGGGCGAAGGTCGTCGATCAGACCACGGTCGGTGTCGACCCGGTGATGATGCTGACCGGGCCCATCCCGGCGACCAGGAAGATCCTGGAGCGCAACGGGATGAAGATGGATGACATCGACCTGGTCGAGATCAACGAGGCATTCGCCTCCGTGGTCGCCGCCTGGCGGCGCGAGCTCGAGCCCGACATGGACCGGGTCAACGTCAACGGCGGCGCGATCGCGATCGGCCATCCGCTCGGATCGACGGGAGCTCGGCTGATCACCACGCTGCTGCACGAGATGGAACGCGCCGACAAGGAGACCGGCCTGGTGACGATGTGCTGCGGCGGCGGCCTCGGCACCGGCACCCTGATCCAGCGGGTCTGATCCCGACGATCAAAGCGCGCTTCACCGGGGCCGGCCTCGCGCCGGCCCTGGTGTTGTCTGGTGCCCTGCTGCTCGCGGGCTGCGGCGGCGCCACCGACGAGCCGGTCAGCACGGACGCGCCGCTGGTCCCGAGCAAGCGCGACTACATCGTCCAGGCCGACACGATCTGCGCGGGTCGCGAGCAGGCGATCGAAACCGAGGCCCAGGTCGCCCTCGGCATCGACGCGAACGACTTCCGGGTGCTGCCCTCCGGCGAGATCGCCTTCAAGCCGGGTCGCCGTCCCAGCCCGCAGCGGATCGAGCGCTTCGGCGCCGAGGTGGTCGTGCCCAACCTGCGCCGCCAGCTGGAGGAGCTGCGGGCGCTCACCCCGCCGCGCGGGGACGAGCAGACGGTGGCTGCGATCTACGACACCGCTGAGCGCGGAGTGGATCGGCTCGCCGCCGAGCCCTCCCTGTTCAACGAGCGGGCCGCCGTTCGCCGCGAGCTCGGCCAGGCTCGCCGCCTGGCGCGCGGCTACGGGTTCTTCGAGTGCGGGACGTACTCCGGGCCCTGATCTCCCCCAAGGTCCGTTTCCGACCGATCGCGACGGGTAACCGGGTGAGCGAGCGCCACCGCTGGGCTCGCCTGGCGGCGGAGCGTGCGCTTTGGAATGCAAAGCGATGGAAGGAGCACCATGGGTCACGACCTCAACACCCAGTTGGTCGAGCACCTCAAGGACGCGCACGCGATGGAGACGAGCTCCTCGAGGATGCTCGACTCGATGATCCGCACCACCGAGGACGGCGAGATGCGAGAGATGCTCGAGCACCACAGGGACGAAACCGCGCGCCACAAGCGGCTGCTCGCCGAGCGGCTGCAGGCGTACGGTGAGGACACCTCCACGATCAAGGATGTGGCGGCGCAGGCCGGCGCCTTCGTCAAGGGCCTGACCGACCAGCGGCGCGGCGAGAAGCCGGGCCGGAACGCGCGCGACGGCTACGTCGTCGAGCATCTCGAGATCGCCACCTACGAGCTCCTCGAGCGGTTCGCCAAGGCGGCGGAGGATGCTGAAACCGCTGATGTCGCCAAGCGCAACCGCGCGGACGAGGAGGCGATGGCGAAGAAGATCGAGAAGAACTGGGACAAGTTCGTCGACCAGACGATCCGCGACGAGGGACTCGTCCCCGCGTGAGCTGAGAATCGGCACCCCCGACCGGCGGGAGACCGCCGGCGGGGGCGGTGCCGTCCGCCGCGGTGCGCTAGTTGTTCGCGGCGGTGAAGACGAAGCTGGGGGAGCACGAGCGGGCGCTGATTGAGGCCGACCGGGTCCTCGGCGGGCTGATCACAGAGGGCGGCCCGATCGATCCCACCAGCGACCGCCGCGGTAGCCGGCCCGATCCCTACCAGGCCCTGGCCCGCGCGATCGTCGGCCAGCAGCTCTCCACCAAGGCCGCGGGGTCGATCTGGGAGAAGCTGCTCGCCGCCTTCGACGGCCGCACCCCGGCCCCGAAGCAGCTGATCGCCACCGAGCCCCAGGCTCTGCGCAATGCCGGGTTGTCCTGGTCGAAGGTGGCGTACCTGCGGGATCTCGCCGAGCGGATCGTCGACGGCGAGCTCGACCTCGACCGCCTCCCGGAGCTCCCCGACGAGCTGGTGATCGAGGAGCTGATCCGAATCAAGGGCGTGGGGCGATGGACGGCCGAGATGTTCCTGATCTTCCATCTCGGCCGCCCCGACGTGCTCTCCACCGGTGATCTGGGAATCCGGAGGGCGATCCAGATCGCCTACGGACTCGACGAGCTGCCCAGCCCGGCGGAGATGGAGCGGATCGCCGAGTCCTGGCGTCCGCACCGCACTCTCGCCTGCCTCTATCTGTGGCGCTCGCTCGAGAACTCCCCGGCCTGAGCGAGCGCGGCGCCGAGCAGGGCGCCTGGGGCACCGCCGTCCCCGGCGGGGATAGGGTGCTCGACCGATGGCCGCCCTCGACCGCATCCAGATCGCCGCGATCGGCGACACCGTTGACGACCTCGCCGAGCAGGCTCGCGCGGCAGAGGTCGCGGGGATCGACTGCGTCTGGACGCCCGAGCTCTTTCGCTCCTCGGTCACCCAGGCGACCTGGCTCGCGGCCCGGACCGAGAAGGTGGGGATCGCCACTGGCATAGCCTGGGCGTTCACCCGCAGCGCCTTCATCCTGGCGGTGACCGCGCTCGACATCGACGAGATCTCCGGCGGGCGCTTCCGGCTCGGGCTCGGGGCGGGCGTCAAGCGCCTCAACGAGACCTGGCACGACGTCGACTACGGCAAGCCCGCCCCTCACCTGCGCGAGACGATCGAGGCCACTCGCCAGATCATGGAGCAGGCCTCGAGCGGGCAGCCGATCCGCTTCGAGGGCGACTACCACGACATCGACATCAAGGGCTGGATCCGCCCCCACAAGTCGACGCGCGAGCGGGTCCCGATTTACGCCGCGGCGATGCAGGAAGGGATGTGCCGGATGGCCGGCGATGTCGCCGACGGGCTGATCGGCCATCCGATGTGCCCGCCCCGCTGGGTCGACGAGGTGATGATCCCGAGCTTCGAGAAGGGCCTGGCGCGCTCCGGGCGCAAGCGCTCCGACCTCGACTTCCTGCCGACCGTCTGCTGCGCGATCGACGACGACGAGACCCGGGCGATCGACGCCGCCCGCCGCACGATCGCCTTCTACGCCACGGTCCGCACCTACCAGCCGCTCTGGGAGATGCACGGCTTCGCGGATGCCGCCGCTGCGGCCGGCGACGCGTTCCGGAAGGGCGATCTGGGGGCCGTCCCCGAGGCGATCCCCGATCAGATGGTCGACGCCTACACCGCCGCCGGTCCGCTGGAGAAGGTGCGGGCGCGCGTCTCCGAGGCCGCCGAGCGAGGCGACGGCGTCTGGCTCACCCCGCCCACCTACTTCATCCCGCCCGAGCAGATCTCCGAGTATCAGCGCAAGATCGTCGAGGCGTTCGGGGCGGCTGACTAGACGCCGCAGCGCCGGGCGAGATCCTCGATGCCCTCGTAGCCGCGGATCTCGGGACCGTGGCCGGGGAGGGTGAGCTGAGGCTTCAGGTCCGCGAGCCTGCGGATAGAGCGCCGGGCCTCGGGCACGTCGGGAGTCAGGGCCGCGGGCATCTCACCCAGCCAGGTGCGTCCGGTGGCGAAGCTGATGCTGCGCAGCACGTCGCCGCAGATCGCCACCCGGTCGGATTCCCTCCAGAAGATCACCTGTCCGGCAGCGTGGCCGGGCGCATGGACGACGGTGAAACCGGCGACCGTGTCGCCCTCGCGCAGCGGCCGCTCCACCTTGTGAGAGGGCCCCTCCCACAGCCGAGCGTAGAGCTTCGCCAGCGGGTGCTCGGAAGCGCGCACGGGGCGCCGCCCCTCCATCGCATCGACGTCGTCCTCGTGGCAGGCGAGCGGGACCCCGCGCTCTGTGCAGATGGCGTGCGCCGCCCCCTGATGGTCGGGATGGACGTGGGTCAAGGCCACCAGGGAGAGATCGCGATCCCTAGCCTGCCGGCGGATGCGTCCTGCGTCCCACGTCCGTCCCGCGTCGATCAGCACGTCGCCGGCCAGGTAGACGTTGAAGAGCGGGCGCGGTGGAAACTCGCGCAGGCGCCAGACACCCGCGGCAACCTCCTTCATCGACGCTCCCTCACTGCGCTTCCCCGTGCAGCTGTCCCTCGTCGTGCAGCGGGGCCTCCTCACCGCGCCCCATTCCGCGCGGTTCGCCGCTGTGCTCGGCCAGCTCCTCCAAGCGCGCGATCTGGCGCTCGCCCTCGATCCGGGCGGGATCGTCGGCGGGGAGCTCGGCGATCAGGCGTCGCACCCGGTTTCGGATCTGCAGCGCGAAGTGGGGGGTGGAGGGGCCGGCCAGCGCGCGGATGTCCTCGACGGTGACCCGCCGCCCCGGGGCGAGCCTGTCGGGTCGCTCGGCCTCGCTCATGGGCTGCCCTGCCCTCCCCGCTGCTGCTCGCGCTGTTGCTGTGCGTCCGGCTCGGCCTCGAATGTGGGGCCGCTGGGCTCCGCGAAGCCCGGCTCGCCCCCTCCGCCCGGCTCGCTCACCGGGCCGCCTGCACCGGGTCCCACCTCGCTCAGCTCGGCGAGCTCGTCGAGCTCGGCCTGGACGCTACCCCCGATCGCCGAGGTGTCTCCGATTAGCCAGATGTGGTTGTACACGGCACGGGTGGGGTCGTCCTGGAAGCCCGGTTTGATGTCCAGCAGAAAGGCTCGCAGCTCGGCGGGGAGGACCGCGGGCCGCTCGAGCACCACCAGCGGTCCCCACTTGCCGCTGGCCGAGATCGAGGCGGCGGCCGCCGCGTCCAGGGGACGCGAGGCGCTGGCGAGGACCAGCCCATGGCCGGGGTCATTGATGTTCCAGCCGAAGCTCGAGTCGGCGTAGCGGGCGAAAACGATCGAGTTGGCGGTCGGTCCCTCGTCGCCGATTCGCTGCACCCCCGGCGAGACCCGCTCGATCCTGCGCATCGCCTGATCGGAGATCACCGACGGCGGCCCGAGCACGTAGACGGGCACGCCGCGGTGGCGCTCGAGCGCCTCGATCGTCTCCTCCGGCACCTCCTGGCGCCCGCTGAACAGAACGGGATCGCCCGAGCGCGCCGCCCATGCCGCGGCCGGCATCGCGTAGGGCGGCTGATCGCTGCTGGCGACGACGATGTGGCGTGGCGGGGTCTTGATCAGCCGGGAGCGCAGCCGATCGACTGCGCTCGCGATCTCGGCGGGCGAGCCGGAGCCGACCTGCTCCGATTGCAGACCCTGACCGGGCTCGGCGACCTCGCCGATCCGGTAGACAGCGGCGTCGGCGGGCCCCGACCCGCCTCGGGGCTGCAGCTTGGCGAGGGCGTCCGCGGTCGGCGCCGGCAGGCCGCCGGATCCGCCGATCAGGATCGGCGCGCGAACGGGAGGCCCGGCGAGGACGGACGCGGCGATGCCCGCGTAGGGGGACTCATCCTCGACCAGCACGGCAGCCTCGGTGGGCTGGGCCTGCGCCGCCGGTGGATGCGTGGCCAGCGCCGCCGCGGCCGCGTCGGAGGCAGGATCCGGTCCCCCGATCCTCGTTGTGTTCCTGGTCGCGACCAGCGGGAAGCCGAGCGGTCCCACCGGCGCCTCGGAGGCGTCGTCGGTCTCGACTGAGACGGTCACCACCCTGGTCTCGATCTCGGGCTCGTCCTCGTCCGAGAGGGCGGAGGCGAGCGCCCAGACCAGGCCGACCGCGGCCGCCAGGCCGAGCCCGCCGAGGATCCAGCGGCGGTCGAGGTTGCGCGGCAGGCGCGGGCGCTTGCGGGGCGCCTCACGGCGCAGCCAATCGATCAGGTTCTCCAGCTGTCGCGGCGGGCGCACGGCGGACAAGCTATCCGGCGGGCGGGGCCGGTGCGCCAGAGGTCGATCCGGCGCCGTTGCCCGAAAGTGGGATGTAGCACCTACCGCTCCGTGTCGTCGGGGGGTTTGGGTAGACTGGCTGACTGACCAGTCAATCAGCCCGCGGAGGCCAGCCAGAATGGATTTCGCCCTCAATCCCGAGCAGCAGGAGCACAAGGAGACCGTGCGCAGGTTCTCGCGGGAGGTGATCCGCCCCGTCGCCCGCAAGCACGACGCCGAGGAGAGCACGCCCTGGGAGGTGATCGGCGAGGCGCGCAAATGGGGCCTGCACGGCCTCGACCACATGCAGCGGATGGGCTCCGATCCCGACGGTCAGTTCGGCGTGATCACCGCCGAGGAGATGCACTGGGGCTGCGCGGGGATCGCGCTCGCCATCCAGGGTTCCGGGCTCGCCGCCGCCGGTCTCGCGGCCTCGGGCACCCCCGAGCAGATTGCCGAGTGGGTGCCGCAGTGCTTCGGCACCGACGAGGAGATCAAGCTCGGGGCCTACGCGGTCACCGAGCCGCACGCGGGCTCCGACGTGAAGAGCCTCAAGACCACCGCCAAGCTCGACGGCGACGAGTGGGTCCTGAACGGCACCAAGGTCTTCATCACCAACGGGGGCATCGCCGACGTCCACGTGGTCGTCGCCACGGTCGACCCGGAGCTGGGACACCGGGGGCAGGCCTCCTTCGTGATCGGCAAGGGAACTCCCGGGCTGCGACAGGGCAAGAAGGAGTCGAAGATCGGCATCCGCGCCAGCCACACCGCCGAGGTCGTGCTCGAGGACTGCCGGATCCCCGCCGAGCAGCTGCTGGGGGGGATGGACAAGCTGAACAAGAAGCTGGAGCGCGCCCGCTCCGGTCAGAAGTCGGGCGCCTCCAACGCGCTCGCGACCTTCGAGATGACCCGGCCGATCGTCGGCGCCTCGGCGCTGGGCATCGCCCAGGCGGCCTACGAGTGGACCCTCGGTTACCTCGCCGAGCAGACGGTCGACGGCGGCAAGCCGGCCTTGCAGGAGCAGCGGATCCAGCAGGTGCTCGCCGACGTCGCCACCGAGATCGACGCCGCGCGGCTGCTGGTGCAGCGCGCCTCCTGGATGGGGCGCAACGGCATCCCGATGACCGGCGGCCAGGGCTCGATGTCGAAGCTGAAGGCGGGCGATGTGACGATGTGGGCGACGACCACGCTGATGGACCTGGTCGGTCCCTACGCGCAGACCACCGACTGCCCGCTGGAGAAGTGGTTCCGCGACGCCAAGATCTACCAGCTGTTCGAGGGGACCGCCCAGGTGCAGCGGCTGGTGATCTCGCGGATGCAGGCGGCGGCCTATCGGGAGCGGCTCGCCCAAGCGGCCGAGCTCGCCACCGAGGCGATCGCCTCCGGCAATGGGGCGGCCTCCGTCGATAAGGCCCGCCAGCGCGCGGCAGCCGCCGCCTAGCCGACCGGGGCTGCAACCACGGTTTCACCGGGCGCCGCGGGGGCGGGCAAGCTGCAACCTGCGCAGGGCGGCCCCCAGGCTCTACCCTGCTGACGCTATTTATGAGTGACTCTTCACAAACGGGGCGGTCTCACCGGGGCGCCCGCCTTCTCGCCGCCGCGCTCGCCGCCTCGCTTGCGACCGCGGTCGGCGCGCTCACCGCCGGGCTCGCCCCCGCCCAGAGTCTGCAGGAGAAGCTGGAGCGCACCGAGCGGCAGCTGAACGCCGCCGAGGAGCGCGAGGGGGTGCTGACCACCGAGATCGTGCGCGCTTCCGAGCGGATCCGCGATCTCGAGGGCAAGGTGGCGGAGCTGCGCAACAAGGAGGCCAGGCTCGCCGCCGAGCTGGCGCAGAAGGAGGCTGAGCTCGACCAGGCGCAGGCCCGCCTCGAGGAGCTGCGGGAGCGCCTCAAGCTCGCGATCGAGATCCTCGAGCAACGCCTGATCGCGATCTACAAGTCGGGCGAGCCGGATCTGCTCACCGTGGTGCTCGAATCGAACGGCTTCGACGATCTGCTCGAGCGCACCGAGTACCTCCAGCGACTCGAGCAGCAGGACAGCTCGATCGTGGGTCGGGTCCGCGAGCTGCGCGATCAGATGCGCGAGACGGTCGAGCAGATCAAGGCCGCGCGCGACGAGATCGCCGAACGCAAGCAGGAGCTGGAGCGGACCCGCGCCCAGCTCGAGCAGCAGAGCGCCGAGCTCTCGGCGGCCCGCGCCACCCGCAAGGGGCAGCTTGGCGAGGTCCGCGAGCACCGCAAGCGCCTCGAGGGCGACCACAGCAGGATCTCGCAGGAGATCGCCAAGCGGCTCGCCTCGATCGAGGGACCGACGCTGCCGGCCGGACCGGTCCGAGGCGGCGCCTCCGGGTTCATCTGGCCCGTCGACGGGCCGATCACCTCGGGCTTCGGCATGCGCTGGGGGCGGATGCACGAGGGGATCGACATCGGGGTTCCCTCGGGTACGCCGATCCGCGCGGTCAAGTCCGGCTCGATCGTGCTCGCCGCGGCGACCGGCGGCTACGGCAACTACACCTGCGTGAGCCACGGAGGCGGACTCTCCAGCTGCTACGCGCACCAGTCGCAGTTCGCGCGCACCAGCGGCTCGGTCAGTCAGGGCTCGATCCTGGGCTACGTTGGTTGCACCGGGCACTGTTTCGGCGATCACCTTCACTTCGAGATCAGGGTCAACGGCCAGGCCGTCGACCCGCTCGGCTACCTGTAGCGACCCGCCCTCTAGTAGATACGTCCAGGGATCGCCTCTGGGCTAAGGGCCCCTCGGCACCGCCCGATTGATTTCGACGTGAGTGCGCATCCGGTGGCGGGACCCCCGAGCACCCGCCTCATCGCCCGCCAACACCGTTGCCGGTCGGCGGGTCCCCTCAGGCGAGCGCGAAACCGCCCTCCTCCCGGGGTGCCGGCAAGGGTGGGCGCAGCTGGCGAAAGCACCCAATACTGAGGAGGATTGAGGGCTACGGGCGGGCTACCCTGGCGAGCGGTCCCCGATCGGGCACGTGGCCAATGGACAGGTCCCTCGCCGGCGCACCGGTTCGCGGACGCCGCAGGCGAGGGCCGGAGGCCGAGATGGCAGCACTGACAGGCCAAGCACGGACAGCTGAGACGTACCTCGCGGGGCTGGGCGCGAGCGGCGCCCTGATCTCGGGCGCGGTCGTCGTCTTCCTCGTCCTGATCGGGCTGGTCATCTTCGACGCCTGGCCGCGGGCCGCCGGCCTGCTCGAGTTCAACGACTCCGAGGAGGAGCGCGCGGTCGACACCCGCGTCGCCGCCGACGCCGCCGCCTCGGCTCTCGCGCCGGCGAAGGACCTGGTCGCCTCCAGCGACGCGGGCACGCCTCTGGTGACCGCTCCCCAGGGCGGGCGGGTCAACGGTGGAGACGGAGCGGCCCAGGGGCCTGTCCCCGGTCAGACTCCGCGGCCGGGGGCAGATACCGGAGGCGGCGGCACCGGAGGGGGCGGGCGCGGAGACACCCCGATCACCGACACCGTCAACAACACCGGTCAGACCGTCAACGGCACCGTGGACAACGTCGGTCAGATCGTGGACACCACCGTGACCGGCCTCAGCGAGACCGTCAAAACCACCCTCGACCACACGGTGACGACGGTGAACAGCCTGCTCGGCGGCCTCACCGGTAAGTAGGGCCTCGGAGGTTTCGCTCCAGCCACCTCAGGGCGACCGCCTGAAGCTCGGGGTCGTGCTGAATCGAACGGTGGTGACCGCCGGGGACGAGCAGCAGGCGCTTCGGCTCCGACGCCCTGGCGTAGAGCTCCTGCGAGAACTCCGAGGGGATCTGCTCGTCCCCCTCTGCATGAAGCAGGATCAGCGGCCGCGGCGCGAGCCGCGCCACGGCCTCACGCAGGTCGCTCTGGGTCAACCACAGCTCCAGCGAGAGGGGGTCCGAGATCCTCATCTCGAGCTCTCCCCGGCGCAGACCCCGCGCCAGCTGCTCTGAGTCCGCCGGGCAGATCGCGATCACCCCGGCCAGCTCGGGCGCGCGGGCGGCGGCGTGAATCGCCATGAAGCCGCCCATGCTCGAGCCCCGGGCCGCCACCCTCGAGGGGTCCACCCCCTCGGTCGCGGCCAGCAGCCGGGCCATCGCGATCACGTCGTCGACCGCGCCCGCTCCCACCTCCCCCTCGCTCTGGCCGTGGCCTCGCTGATCGAAGGCGAGCGCGGCCCAGCCGCTGGCCGCCGCCAGCCGTGCAAAGTCGGCGTGGTTCTCCTGGCTGGAGCCGGCGCCGTGCACGATCACGATCCCCGGCCAGGGGGGATCGGGGAGCGGCCGCGACGGCTCGCCGCGACGGTCGGCGGCGGCGATCCGATCGGGCAGCCAGAGCGTGTAGGCGAGCCCGGCGTGGGTCGCCTCGCGGTCGGGCGGCCGGGGCGGCGGCATCTCCATTGCCGGGATCCTGACGGCGGATGAGTAATTCCGCGGCGCCATATGACCGGTGGCGCGCGCGGCATCTGGGCGTGCGTGGTCGCGGAATTACTCATCCAGTCGTCAGAATTGACGCTCGCCATGGCCTCACCGACCGACAACCAGGCGGCGCTCGCCGCCGATCGCATCGCCGCCTCGCCGGTATATCCGCGCGGCTCGCGCGTGAACGAGCGCGGCCATCTGGAGATCGGCGGATGCGACGTGGTTGAGCTGGCCCGCGAGCACGGCACGCCCGCCTATCTCTACGCGGAGGAGGATCTGCGCGGGCGCGCCCGCGAGTTCACCGAGGCGATGCGGGCGCGCACCGACGAGTTCGAGGTTCTGTTCGCCAGCAAGGCGCTGCCCGCGACCGCCGCCTACGCCCTGTTCGCCGAGGAGGGCCTTTCGGTGGACGTCGCCTCGGGCGGCGAACTGCGCATGGCGCTGGCGGCTGACTTCCCGCCCGAGCGCATCCACATGCACGGCAACAACAAGAGCGAGTCCGAGCTCCGATACGCGATCGACAGCGGCGTCGCGCAGATCATCGTCGACTCCTTCGACGAGATCGCCCGGCTGGAGGCGATGCTCGACCGCCCCCAGCGGGTGCTGATCCGGATCACCCCCGGGATCAAGGCCTCCACGCACTCCTACGTCCAGACGGGCCAGGAGGACTCCAAGTTCGGCTTCGGGTTGGCCGACGGGCTCGCCGAGCGCGCGGTGGAGGCCGTCCGGGCCGCCAGCAGCCTCCAGCTGGTCGGCCTGCACGCCCACATCGGCTCGCAGATCTTCGAGCTGGAGCCGTTCACGGCGGCGATCGAGGTGCTCGCCGACTTCACCCGCTCGCTCGATCTGGAGCCCGAGCTGCTCAACATCGGCGGCGGCCTGGGGATCGCGTACCTGGACGGCGACGAGCCGCCCTCGGTCGAGGAATACGCCGAGGTCAAGGTGCGTGGCGTCCAGCGCGTCTTCGACCCGGCGCCGCGGATCCTGATCGAGCCCGGCCGGGCCCTGGTCGGCAACCCGGGGGTCACCGCCTACCGGATCGGCACGGTGAAGGAGATCCCGGGCGTGCGCACCTACGTCGCGGTGGACGGGGGCATGTCCGACAACCTCCGCCCGATGCTGTACGGCTCGCGGTATCAGGCTGTGATCGCCGATCGCGCCGGGGAGTCCCCCGAGACCGACGTCACCGTCGCCGGCATGCACTGCGAGTCGGGTGACGTGCTGATCAGCGACGCCAGGCTGGCGGCGCCGGCGGTCGGCGACGTGCTGGTGACGCCGGCGACGGGCGCCTACGGGCATTCGATGGCCAACAACTACAACGGGGTGCCTCGCCCGCCCGTGATCTTCTGCCGCGGCGGCGAGGCCCGCGTGGTGGTCCGGCGCGAGAGCTGGGACGATCTGCTCGCCAGGGACGCCTAGGGATGGCCGCCTCCAAGGGCAAGCGCGCCGCTGATCCCGGCTCGGGCCAGGGCACGGTGTACGTGGGGATCCTCGGCAAGGGCACGGTGGGCGGCGCCTTCAGGGAGCTGCTCGAAGAGCGCGCCGAGATGGTCGCCGAGGTCGGAGGGAAGCGCCCCAAGCTGACCGGCGTGCTGAGCCGCAGGGACGGCGACTTCGACGAGATCCTGGCGGCCAGCGACGTGATCGTGGAGCTGATCGGGGGCACCGATCCGGCCCGCGACTACGTGACGCGCGCCCTGCGCTCTGGGCGCCACGTGATCACCGCCAACAAGCAGCTGGTCGCCCAGCACGCAGACGAGCTGGTTGCCGCCGCCAAGGAGGGGGGCGCCCAGCTGCGCTTCGAGGCGGCCGTGGCCGGGGCGATCCCCGTGATCCGGGTGGTCCAGGAGAGCCTCGGCGCGGTGCCGATCGAGAAGGTGTTCGGGATCGTCAACGGCACCACCAACTACATCCTCACCGAGATGGCGCGCGCGGGGCTCTCCTATGAGAAGGCCCTCGCCCAGGCGCAGGAGCTCGGCTTCGCCGAGGCCGATCCCAGCGATGACGTCGGCGGGGCCGATGCCGCGGCCAAGATGGCGATCCTCGCCCGGCTGGCCTTCGGCGCGCCGATCGCGCTGGACCAGGTCGCGTACGAGGGAATCGAGCGGATCCGCCCCGACGACCTCGCCTACGCCAAGGAGTTCGGTCTCTCGCTGAAGCTGCTCGGGGTGGCCGAGCGGATCGGCGACGGCGAGGTGAGCGTCCGGGTGCACCCCTGCTTCTTGTACCCGGGGCACCCCCTGGCGCCGGTGGAGGGGCCGTTCAACGCGGTCACCGTCGAGGCGCCGGTGATCACCGAGATCACCATGTCCGGGCCCGGCGCGGGCGGCCCCCAGACGGCGTCCGCGGTGCTGGGGGACCTGGTCTCGGTGATCGGAGGCGCCTCGCCTCTGTTCGAGGAGAACTCCAAGCTGAAGCTGGCCACCGACACCGAGTCGGCGTTCTATCTGCACCTGGAGGTGGAGGACCGGCCGGGTGTGCTCGCCGAGATCGCCGAGATCCTCGGGGAAAACGAGGTCTCGGTGCGCAGCGTGGTGCAGCGGGGAATGGGAGACGACGCGCGCCTGGTGATGGTCGTCCACCAGGTCTCCGAGCGGCGCTTCGGGGCGGCGCTGAAGACGATTGCCAAGCTCCGCTCACTGCGGGCGGAGCCCCGGGCGATCCGGGTGCTCGAAGAAGAGTTCGTCTGATGCCGACTGCGCTGATCGAGCGCTACCGGGATCGGCTCCCGCTCGAGCGCGACGACCCGGTGGTGACGCTGAACGAGGGCGCGACGCCGCTGATCCGCGCGGAGGGGCTCTCCGAGCGGGTGGGGGCGGAGGTTTTCCTCAAGTTCGAGGGCGCCAATCCCACCGGCAGCTTCAAGGACCGCGGGATGACCGTGGCCGTTTCCCGGGCCAAGGGGGCCGGCGCCGAGGCGGTGATCTGCGCCAGCACGGGCAACACGGCCGCAAGCGCCGCGGCCTACGCGGCCAAGGCGCGGCTGCGCGGGGCGGTGATCGTGCCGGAGGGCAAGATCGCGATCGGCAAGCTCGCTCAGGCCCTGATGCACGGGGCGCGCGTGATAGCCCTCGAGGGCAACTTCGACCAGG
>CAYZPZ010000035.1:0-13603 GCA_964480205.1 uncultured Conexibacteraceae bacterium | reverse complement strand
GCCAACACAAGTCGCTTCGGGCTTCGCCCTCCGCTCCGAAGTGGAGCGGCCTTGGCGGCCGCTAGGCGGTCGGTAAGTAGGGCTCCCAGGTGGCCGGCGTGCGCGGCGCGGCGATCCGGATGAACACGGTCGGCCCCGGCGGCCTGGGCCGGTTGCGGGGATGCATGCGGATCTCATGCGGCATCCGATTGCCCTTGCGCCGGTTGCAGGTCGCGCAGGAGGCGACGATGTTCTCCCAGACCGAGCGCCCCCCGCGGCTGCGCGGGATCACGTGGTCAACCGTGAGGCCGGACTTGCCGGTGCCGCAGTACTGGCAGATCCAGCCGTCGCGCGCCAGCACCGCCTTGCGGGTGATTCTGCGGCGGTGCACGTCCCGTGGTACCCGCACGAAGCTGACCAGGCGGATCACCTCGGGCCGGTCGACCCTCATCGTCTCGGAGCGAAGCACGCCGTCCCCACGCTCCAGCACCTCGGCCTTCTCCTTGAGGATCAGCACGAGCGCGCGCCTCACCGTGCAGACGTTGAGCGGCTCGTAGCTGGCGTTGAGCACCAAGACCCGCCCCCGCGCCAGGCGCCGGGCTTGTCCATGGCCGTTGCGCGCAGCGGCGACCGTGCCCATCTCCCGGGCGATTGTAATGGAGCTCTACGGCGTTCCCTCAGGGAATCCCCCGTGTGCGGGTCGGGTAGCTGCCGAGCACGCGGACGCTCTCGGCCTTGGAGCGCAGCTCCCCGATCGCGTCGGCCAGCGGCTGGTCGCCGAGCGAGCCCTCGCAATCGCAGAAGAACATGTAGCGGCCCAGGCCCCGCCGCCGTGGCCGGGACTCGATCCGGGTCAGGTTTACGCCTCGCTGCGAGAACACCCCCAAGGCCTCGACCAGCGCCCCCGGCTTGTCCTCGCCGAGCTCGGCGAAGGCGAGCGTGGTTCGCCACGGCCCTTCGCCCGAGGCCTCGATCCCCTCGGGCGCCACCCAGACGAAGCGCGTGACGTTGTCGGGCTCGTCCTCGACCCCGTCGCGGAGGATCGCGCAGCCGTACAGGGAGGCGGCCGAGGCCGCGCCCAGGGCCGCCCAGGGCCGCTCGGTGGTGCTGATCGCCTGTACCGCCTCGGCGGTGCTGGACGCCGCCCGCACGTCGGCCTGCGGCAGCGCCTCCCGGATGAAGCGCGCGCATTGGGCGCTGGCCTGGGGGTGCGACAGAACCACCTCGATCCGGTCGAGGGGAAGCCTGTCCCGCGCGATCAGACAGTGTCTGACGGGGAAATCGTGCTCGCCGACGATCGTGACCCCCGAGGCGTCGAAGGCCAGCGTGTCCAGGGTGGCCCGGACTGCCCCCTCGATCGAGTTCTCGAAGGGGACCAGCGCCCGCTCGGCCTCGTCCCTCTCGACTGCGACGACAGCGGCGTAGACGGAGGGCGAGGGGTTGGCCTCGAACTCCTCGCCGCCGGCCGCCTCCCGCAGGGCGTCCTCGGTGAAGGTGCCCGGCGGCCCCAGGTAGGCGACCCTCACTGCTCTAGCCGGCGGGCGTGCCGAAGATGACCGTGTAGCTGGCCTCGTTGTTCTCGGAGACCCGCTCGCCCGGGACCGGCTCGACCAGGACGTCGATGGTCACCTCGGTTCCGGGTTGGGGCAGCGTCGTCAGCTGCAGGTTCACCGTCTCGGTGGCGCCCGGCTGCAGCCTCGGAACGGTCTGTTCCATCTCCTCGCCGTTGACGGTCACCGAGACCACCACGCCGCTCTCCACCGCTTCACCCTGATTCTGCACCTGGACGCCGATCTCGCGCGCGTCGTCGGGAACCTCGGTGGTGCCGCCGGCGTTCAGGCTGGTGTCCCCGATCGAGGTGCCGAGCAGGCCGAGCCCGTGCTCGCCAGCGGTCGCCTCGTCGCCACTCACCGCGGTGATCAGGCCGACGATTTCGGTCTGGTCGAGGAACTCCTCGGCCCCGGGGCTGGGCATGAAGTTCCCCGACGGCAGATCCTGGGCCTCCACACCCTCGTCCTCCAGCACCGTCTCGATCTCCGGAACCGCGAGCTGCGTCCAGAGGATGTCACTGGCATACAGCGAGCCCATCTGGTTGACGATCGTCTCCACCGCCTCGGCGGTCTCCTCGTCCGCGGTCGCAGCGCCGATGTTGGCGCCGATCTGCTCGAGGGCGTCGCGGCGCAGTCGCAGCGACATCGTGGCCGCGCTGTGGGCGTCGGACATCTGGTCGGGTGCGTCCAGGTTCTCGGCGCGATCCGCGAGCGAGGCCGAGGCCGAGCGGATCCGGTTGATCTCGTCCTCCAGACCCTGTTCGGTCCGTCCGCTCGGCTCCTGGAGCGCGTCGAACAGCTCCTTGCCGCGCTGCTCGGACTCCTGCATCGCGGTGCCCAGGCCCTGGGTGTAATTGCGCAGCGCGCGATCCGAGCGCGCCTCGAGGCAGCCGCGAACACCGACCACCATCAGGATCAGCAGCGCCACCCCGATCCCGGCAGCGATCAGCCGCCGCAGCAGATACTGCTGGCGCCGACGCTGGGGGCTGGACTCCCGCCGCGGCCGCTCCGGTTCCTCCGCAGCGGCCACCTGCTCTTCCTCGTCGAGGAATGCCACAACGGCGCAGTATGACTGGATGACTGGTGGGCCCGCCCGGCAAGCGCGCCCGGTCCCGCTCGCGGCGGGGTTGACTCCTCCGCGGCAGGAACGGGATCCCCGACACCGAAGCAGCAAGCCGAGATGGTGGGCGAACTCATCCTCGGGCGCTTCCGGATCACCGAACCGATCGGCAGCGGCGGCTTCGGCACCGTCTACCGTGGCTGGGACGAGCGGCTGCAGCGGGCGGTCGCCGTCAAGGTGATCGAGGGCGGCGACACCGCTCCGCGGGTCGCTCGCGAGGCTCAGGCGGTGGCCCGGCTGGCGCACCGCAACATCGCGACGCTGTACGAGCTCGCCGGGGAGGACGATCGCGCGTACCTGGTCTCGGAGCTGATCGACGGCGAAACCCTGCGCGCGCTGGGGCGCCGCGGCGAGCTCAGCGACCGCCTGGTGGCGCAGGTTGGGGCGGGCGCGGCCGCGGCCCTCGCCCACGCGCACCGCAACGGAGTGGTGCACCGCGACGTCAAGCCCGAGAACGTGCTGGTCGGCCCCGGCGCCGAGGCGAAGCTGGTCGACTTCGGTATCGCCAGGATCAGCGGGGAGCGGACCCTGACCGCAACCGGCGACGTGGTCGGGACCCTCGCCTACATGGCTCCCGAGCAGGCCGACGGTCAGCGCCCCGGCCCCGCCGCGGACGTCTACTCGCTGGCCCTGACGCTGTACGAGTCCCTCTGCGGAGAGCATCCGCTGCTCCGTGAGGGGCCGGCGGCGACCGCCCGCGCGATCGGCGAGCCCGTGCCGTCCCTGGCCGAGATCCGCCCCGAGCTGCCCGCCGAGCTGAGCGAGGTGATCGACGCGGCCCTGGAATGGGACCCCGAGCTTCGCCCGCTCGCCTCCGAGCTCGAGGCAGCGCTGTTCGCCCACGCCGGGCGGCTCGACGGCTCCCGGCTGCCCCCGGTTCTCCGCCCCACCGAGCCCGCCCTTGGCCGGAACCTGCTCGGCGCCGAGCGCCTGGTTCGACTCGCGCCGGCGGCCTCGATCGGTGCCCTGACCATGCTCGCCCTGGCGGTCGCCGGCGCGCCCGGGGCGCTTCTGCTCGCCGCCCCACTCACGGCGATCCTGGCGCTGGCCCGTCGCTTCCTGGCGCTGGGGGTGGGGGCGGCGGTCACCTCGCTTTGGCTCGGAGCCGGCGCCGGCGAGCCCGGCGCCGCCCTGCTGGTGGCGGCGCTGGTCTCCCCCTTGATCCTGATCCGGACCGGAAGCGGCGCCGCGGTGGCGCTGCCGGGGCTGGCGCCGCTGCTCGGCCTGGCGGGGCTCGGACCCGCCTATCCCGCCCTGGCGGGGCTGGAGCGCGGCGCCGGCGCGCGAGCGCTGCTCGGCGCGGTCGGCTGCCTGTGGCTGGGAGCGTGGGAGACAGTCGCCGGTCGCACCCTGGTCCTCGGTCCCCAGGACGCCGCCCCGCGCGGCTGGGCCGGTTCGATTTCCAGCGCGGTGGGCGACGTGATGGTGCCGCTGTTCAGCCCGCCGATGCTGCTCTTGGTCGCGGCCTGGGCGGCCGCGGCGATGGCTCTGCCACTGTTCGTGCGCGGGCGAGCCCCGGTTCTGGACCTGATCGGAGCACTGGTCTGGGCGGCGACCCTGATCTCGGCGCATCGCCTCGTGGCCGGTCCGGGGGCCGAGCCGGAGGGATTGATCCTGGCCGCCGCGCTCGCCGCCTGCCTCGCGGCCTTCCTCGCCCCTCGCCTGCGCCACGCCTACCGGCCGCTTCGCCCCGGCGAGGGGGTAACCACGGGTGCGCGCACACTCTAGGATTTCGCGCTGGCGGACCGGGAACCCGGCCCCGCGGAGCGACCTGCCGAGGAGCCAGCAATCAGCGTCCTACGCAACCTTGAAGCCCGCATAGAGGGCCTCGTCGAAGGCGTGTTCAGCCGCGCCTTCAGCTCCGGCGTGCAACCGGTCGAGATCGCGCGCAAGCTGGCCAAGGAGATGGACGCGCACAAGACCGCCTCCGTCTCGCGCGTATACGTGCCCAACGAGTACACCGTCTGGCTCGCGTCCGAGGACTACGAGCGGTTCAAGGACTACGAGAGCTCGCTCGCCCAGGAGCTGAGCGGGCACCTGCTCGAGCACGCCCGCCACCAGGAATATGACCTGCTCACGCGGCCTGTGGTGGGCCTGGACATGGACGAGCGCCTGCGGCTCGGCGAGTTCGGCATCCAGACCCGGTTGGTGCGCCCGCCCCAGCGACAGGGGGCCGAGCCCACGCAGGGCGAGCACGGCCACACCATGGTCTACTCCGCTGCCCAGGCCCAGAAGGCGAAGAGCAAGCGCCGTCCCGACACCGCTTACGTCGACACCCGGGCGATCGTCTCGCTCGACGACCGCCGCTACGTCCTGGACGGGCCCACCGCGACGCTGGGCCGATCAAAGGACGCCGACTGCGTGCTGGATGACCCGAACGTGTCCCGCAAGCACGCCGAGCTGCGCCGCTCCGGCCAGGGCGATTGGCAGATCGTCGATCTCGGCTCCACCAACGGGGTCAAGGTCAACGGCCGCCGGGTCTCCTCCGCGCGGCTCTCGCCGGGGGACGAGATCACCCTGGGAACCCTCGTCTTCTCCTTCGACATCGAGCAGTGAACGACCTCGAGCCGCTAGCCGTGGCGCTCAAGTTCGGTTTCCTCGCGGTGCTCTACCTGTTTCTGCTCTGGGTGACCCGGATGGCGCTTCGGGACCTCCGCAGCACCGCCTCGCCCGGGTTCGAGACCGGCTACCACGAGGTTGCGGGAGGACCTGGGCCGGCCGAGACCGACGCCTGGCTGCTCGCCGGCAGCGGGGGCGGGCTGAGCAAGGGCGAGCGCTTCGACCTGTTCGGTGGCGTCTCGCTGGGGCGCTCCCCCGACGCGGACATCCGCCTCGACGACCGCTACGCCTCCGGCATCCACGCCCGGGTGTTCAGCCGCGGCGGCTCCTACTACCTGGAGGACATGAACTCCACCAACGGAACACTGCTCAACTCGCAGGAGCTGCACGGGGAGGCGGAGCTGACGCCCGGCGACACGATCCGGATCGGGGACACCGAGTTCACCTTCGAGGTGTCATAGGCATGAGCCGGGGAATCGGGAGGGCGAGATGCTCATAGTGGCCGAGGAGGCCCACAGGACCGACACCGGGCGGCAGCGGCACGCCAACGAGGACTCGTACTTCGCGCGGGCCCCGGTGTTCGCGGTCGCCGATGGCATGGGGGGCGCCCAGGCCGGCGAGGTCGCCTCGCGGATCGCCGCTGGCGCCTTCGAGCAGGGAGTCTCCGAGGAAGGGGCCGCCGAGGGCCAGCTCGAGACGATCGCCCGGGACGCAAACCGCGAGATCCACGAGCTCGCCCAGCGCGACTCCTCGCGAGCCGGAATGGGGACCACCCTGACCGCCGCCCTGCTCCACGACGACGAGGTCGCCCTCGGCCACGTCGGCGACAGCCGCGCCTACGTCCTGCGCGAGGGAGAGCTGAAGCGGCTGACCAACGACCACTCGCTGGTCGAGGAACTGCGCCGCCAGGGACGCCTCACCCACGAGGAGGCCGAGGAGCATCCCCAGCGCTCGATCATCACCCGGGCGCTCGGCCCGGAGCCCGAGGTCAACGTGGACACGATGACCGTGCCCGCCAAACCGGGCGACGTCTTCCTGCTCTGCAGCGACGGCCTCACCACGATGGTCGCCGATCAGCGGATCAAGCAGATTCTCGGCCAGTCGCGCAGCCTGCGAAGCGCGGTCAACAAGCTGATCGACGAGGCCAACCAGGGCGGCGGGCGGGACAACATCACCGCGGTCGCATTCCGCCTGGCGGAGGAAGGATCCGAACCCGAGGAGGGGGCGACTCTGATCGCCCGCACCGCCGAGCAGGCCGGGATGACGGGCGAGCGCATGCGCCAGGCCGCCGACCGCCTTCGCGGCCAGGGGCCGATGCCGCTGCCCCACAGGCGACGTCGGCGGCTGAAGATCGCCGCAATCGTCGCCGCAATCGCGGCGATCCTCGCCGGCTCCGTTCTGCTGGCCCGGCAGGTCTACTTCCTGGGCACAGACGAGAACGGCCGGGTGGCCCTCTACCGCGGTCTTCCCTACGAGCTGCCGCTCGGGGTCGACCTCTACTCGGAGCAGTTCTCGATCGGGGTGCAGGCGGCCTCGCTCTCGCCCGAGCGCCAGGAGGTGGTCACCGAGCACAAGCTTCGCTCCTCCGACGACGCCCGCGACATCATCGACGACATCGAGGACCGCGAGGGCTCGCAGCCGGCTGCCCCCCCGCCGCCCGCGCCCAACAACCAGCAGCCCCAGACGGGCAACAACCGGAATTGAGCGCCCGCACCCGCGAGCTGCTCGCCCTGGTACCCGTGGCGCTGCTGGTCACGGCGGGCTTCACCGCCGTGCTGATCGTCGAGTCCGACCAGATCAACAACCTCAGCGTCTTCTACGGGCTCTACTTCCTCGGCCTCTGCGTGGTCACCCACGCGGTGATCCGGGTGCGGCTCCCCGACGCCGACCCGTTCCTGTTCCCGCTGGTGGCGCTGCTCGCCGCCTTTGGGATGGTGATGCTGTTCAGGTTGGACGAGGGCTTGGCGCGCGACCAGGCCAACTTGTTCGTCCTCGGCCTGGTGCTGTTCTCGCTGACGATCATCTTTCTCAGCGAGTACCAGGCCCTGGAGCGCTATCGCTACGTGATCGCGTTGACCGGGCTGGGGCTGCTGCTGCTGCCGCGGGTTCCCGGCATCGGTGAGGCCACCAACGAGGCCTTCCTCAGCGTCGATCTCGGCCCGGTCAACTTCCAGCCCGCCGAGCTGGCGAAGATCTGCATCGTGGTCTTCCTCGCCAGCTACCTGAACGAGCGCAGGGAGGTGCTGGTGGTGGGCGCCCGCAAGATCGCGGGCATCGTCCTGCCGCCGCTCAAGCACCTCGGACCGCTGCTGGTGGTCTGGGGGGCGGCGATGGTGATGCTGGTCTTCATCCGGGATCTGGGCAGCTCGCTGATGTTCTTCGGGGCGTTCCTGGCGATGCTGTACGTGGCCACCGCCCGGATCTCCTTCGTGCTGGTCGGGGTCGGGATGTTCTTTATCGGCGCTTGGTTTTTCGCCAGCACGATCGGGCACGTGCAGGATCGCTTCGACATCTGGCTCGATCCCTTCGACGATTCGGAGGGCCTCGGCTACCAGGTCGCACAATCGCTGTTCGCGCAGGCAGACGGCGGCCTGTTCGGCAGCGGGCTTGGCTCCTCGCTGGTGCAGCTGCCACAGGCCTCGCCGGAATGCGTCTCGGAGTTCCCCGACTGCGGCGCGATCCTGCCCGCCCCGCACACCGACTTCATCTACGCGGTGATCGTCAACGAGCTGGGGCTGCTCGGCGGCGGCGCGGTGGTGCTGATCTACGCATTGATCGCCGAGCGTGGCTTCAAGACCGCGATCCTGGCCGAGGACGGCTTCTCGAAGCTGCTCGCGGCGGGACTGACCACGATCGTGGCCCTGCAGGCCTTCGTGATCATCGGCGGCGTCACCCGGGTGATCCCGCTCACCGGCGTCACCCTGCCCTTCATCAGCTTCGGCGGCAGCTCGCTCGTCGCCAACTTCGTTCTACTGGCGCTGCTGCTGATGATCTCCGACAAGGCCAGGCGTCGCGCCCGGCGGGAGTCCGAGGCGCTGGAGGCCGAGTACGCGTGAACGTCCAGATCGTCAGGCTTTTCGGCTTCCTGCTGGTCCTCTACGCGCTGCTGTTCGGGTTCACCTCGTACTGGTCGGTCTTCGACGCCGAGGGGCTGGAGGCGAACTCGGCCAACAAGCGCCCGCTGCTCGAGCAGCAGCGAATCGACCGCGGCGACATCCTCGCCAACGACGGCCGGACCGTGATCGCCAGGTCGGAGCCGCGGGGCGTGGGCGATAACCGGATCTTCGTCCGCGAGTACCCCGAGGACGAGCTCTACGGCAATCCGATCGGCTACAGCTTCGTTGACGTCGGGCAGGTGGGCTTCGAGCAGGCCCACAACGACGAGCTGGTCGGCGAGAAGGCCGAGTTCCTCTCCATACTCGACGAGCTGCGCGGGCAACCCCAGGAGGGCTCGACGGTGGTCTCCTCGCTCGATCCCGACGCCCAGCGCAACGCGCTGGAGGCCCTCGGCGGCGAGCGGGGCTCAGTGGTGGCGATCGTGCCCGATACGGGTGAGATCAGGGCGATGGCCAGCGAGCCCGGCTACGACCCGAACCGGGTCGCCGATCCCGAGGAGTTCCGGCGCCTCAACCAGGACCGTGACGCGCCGCTGCTCAACCGCGCCACCCAGGCCAACTACCAGCCCGGCTCGACGATGAAGGTGGTGACCGCCGCGGCCGCTCTGGACAGCGGCGAATTCGAGCCCGATACCACCCTGAGCGGCGAGAACGGCAAGGTGATCTCCGGCGTGCCGCTGCAGAACGCGGGCGGGCAGAGCTTCGGGTCGATCGGCATGACCACGGCGCTGACCAACTCCGTCAACACCTGGTGGGCCGAGGTCGGCGAGCAGCTGGGCACCGACACGATGTACAGATACATGGACCGTTTCGGCTTCAATCAGCGGCTCCCGCTCGACTACCCGAGCGATCAGATCGCCGTCTCCGGTGAGTTCGCGGACGGCAGGCTGCTCGGCCCCGGAAGCGACCAGATCGATGTCGGCCGTATGGCGATCGGGCAGGACAAGCTCAACGTCACACCGCTGCAGATGGCGATGGTCGCCGCTGCCGTCGCCAACGAGGGCGAGCTGATGGAGCCGCGCCTGTGGTCGAAGGTGATCGACACCGACGGACGCGAGCGCGACCTGGACCCCGAGCGAATGAGCCGCGTGATGAGCGGGGACACCGCCCGGACACTGACCCAGATGATGACCGATGTCGTCAACGAGGGCACCGGCGGGGCCGCCGCGCTGGCCTCGGACCAGGTCGCTGGCAAGACGGGCACGGCGGAGATCGACATCGCCGGCGGGGTCAACCAGGCCTGGTTCATCGGCTTCGCTCCCGCCGACGATCCTGAGATCGCGGTGGCCGCGACGATCGAGCGGACCAGCGGGCAGGGCGGCACGGTGGCCGCTCCGGTCGCCCAGCGAGTGATGCAGCAGCTGCTCGGCGAGGAAAGCTGATGGCGGCGCCGCGCAAGGGCACGGTGGTCGACGAGCGCTACCGGCTCAAGGAGAAGATCGGCTCGGGCGGCATGGCCGACGTCTGGCTCGCCTTCGACCGTGAGCTTGACCGCCAGGTGGCGGTGAAGATCCTCCACGACCGCTTCGCTCAGGACAACGAGTTCGTGGAGCGTTTCCGGCGCGAGGCCCAGTCGGCAGCCGGGCTGCAGCACCCCAACGTGGTCAGCATCTTCGACCGGGGCGCGTTTCGCGATACCTACTTCATCGCCATGGAGTACGTGGAGGGCCCGCAGCTGAAGCAGCTGGTCAAGGGAGGGATGGGGATCGAGGACGCGCTCGACTTCACCCGGCAGATCCTCAACGCGGCCCGCTTCGCCCACCGCAAGGGGATCGTGCACCGCGACCTGAAGCCCCAGAACGTGCTGATCGACGAGGACGGGCGCGCCCGGGTGGCGGACTTCGGCATCGCCCGCGGCGAGAGCTCGGACATCACCGCCACCGGCTCGGTGATGGGCACGGCGCAGTACCTCTCGCCCGAGCAGGCCCAGGGGAAGGAGACCACCCCCCGTTCGGACATCTACTCGATCGGCGTGATCCTGTATGAGGCGCTCACCGGAGAGGTCCCCTTCGGGGGCGATAGCGCGGTGGCGGTAGCGCTCAAGCAGGTCTCCGAAGCGGCCAGGCGCCCGAGCTCGATCAACCCGGCGATCCCCCCCGCGCTCGACGCCGTGGTGATGCGCGCCCTGGCCAAGGACCCCGAGGCGCGCTTCAAGGACGCCGACGCGTTCCTGAAGGCGCTCGACGCCGCCGAGCGGACCCCCGATCGGCCTCGTCCCGAGGACACCGCCGCCTTCGCCGCGATCTCGCCGGAGGGCGAGCTGCCGGAGGCGGAGGCGCAGCTGGAAGAGGACTACGAGGACGAGCGCCGCCGCCGCAGGCGGCTGATCATCGCCGGCCTGCTGGTCGCGGCAGTGGCCGCGCTGGTCGCCTTCGCCCTGACCAGGCCGGGCACGGTCGAGGTGCCGAGCGTGATCGGCCAGAACGTGGGTACCGCGACCACGCTGCTCGAGTCCGAGGGGTTAGACGTCGACCTGGAACCGCGCCCGAGCGAGGCGCCGCGCGACACGGTGCTGGAGCAGGACCCGCTCGCCGGCGACCGCGCGGAGGAGGGTTCGACGGTGATCCTCACGGTCAGCTCCGGCCCGGCGATCGTTCAGGTCCCCGAGGTTCAGGGCATGTCCGAGGCCGACGCGACCGAGGCGCTCGAGGACGTCGGGCTGGAGGTGGATCCGGAGTTCCGCTTCTCGGATGACGTCCCCGAGCGCAGGGCGATCGGCACCGAGCCGGGAGCGGGAACGGAGATCGCCGCCGGCTCCACCGTGACGCTGCTGATCTCCCGCGGCTCCAACAGGGTCGAGGTCCCCGATCTGGTCGGGTTCGACGACCAGCAGGCGCTGAACGCCCTCAGCGAGGCCGATCTCACCGGGAACGTGGTGACGCGCGACGACGAGGCCCCGGCCGGCGAGGTGATCGCGCAGAGCCCGGCGGCCGGCCAGGAGGTCGACCGGGGCTCGCAGGTGACGCTGTTCGTGTCGACGGGCGCGATCACGGTCCCCGACGTGACCGGGCTGGTCAGAAGAGGGGCCGTCAACAGGCTGAAGCGGGCGGGCTTCACCGCCTCGGTGACCGAGCAGCAGACCGAGGACCCCAATCAGCAGGGCCGTGTGCTCAACCAGTTCCCGCCGGCGGGATCGCGCGGTCAGCGCGGCGACACGGTCGCGATCACGGTGGGGACGGCGCCGCCGGCTCCATGAGGATCGCGGTCCTGCGCGGTGGTCGCTCCAGCGAGCACGAGGTTTCGCTTCGCTCGGGGGCGGCGGTCGCCGGCGGGCTCCGCCAGGCGGGCCATGAGGTGGCAGACGTCCTGATCGAGCGCGACGGCCGCTGGCTCTGCGACGGCACCGAGCTGGAGCTGCGCCCCGCCGGGGGCCTGCTCGGCTGCGAGGCGGCCTTCCCGGTGCTGCACGGGCCCGGCGGCGAGGACGGCAGCGTGCAGGGGGTGCTGGAGGTGCTCGACGTCCCCTACGTCGGCTCGGACGTGGAGGCGTCGGCGTTGTGCCTGGACAAGCTCGCCTTCAAGCGCCTGCTGGAGGCGGAAGGCGTGCCGCAGGTGCAGTTCTGCGAGCCCCGGAGCGAGGGCTGGCGAGAGCGGGCGGAGTCGCTCGGTCTGCCCCTGTGGGTGAAGCCCGCGCGGCTCGGTTCCAGCATCGGGATCAGCAAGGTGGAGCGAATCGATCGGCTGGACGAGGCGGTCGCCGCGGCGAGGCGCCACGATCCCAAGGTGATCGTCGAGGCCAGCGGGGCCGGTAAGGAGGTCGAGTGCTCGCTGATCGGCCATTCCGAGCTGATCGCCTCCGTGCCCGGCGAGATCGTCGCTCACGCCGACTGGTACGACTACGAGGCCAAGTACGCCGAGGGGGGGATGGAGTTGGTGGTGCCGGCCCGGATCGGCGAGATCGCCGGCGAGCGGGTCCGTGAGCTCGCCCAGCGCGTCTTCCGGCTCTGCGGCTGCAGCGGCCTGGCGCGCTGCGACTTCTTCGTCGACGGCGATGCGGTGCTGGTCAACGAGCTCAACACGATCCCGGGTTTCACCGAGACCAGCGTCTACGGCAAGCTGCTGGAGGCCAGCGGGATCGCGTACGTGGAGCTCTGCGACCGCCTCGTTCGCCTCGCTCTGGAGCGCCACGCCGAGGCCCGCTCATACGAGTTCTAGGGACGGCTTCGCCATGAGCGGCCGCCACAAACACCGCGGCCGAACCTACTGGAGCAGTCGCACGTCGGAGATCTGCATCTGGAAGCGGGTCGGCTGCTCCTGGCTGCGCGGCGCTTTGGTGATCCAGATCAGATACGCGCGCGCCGGGCCGCCTGCCAGCTGCACCCGCTCGCGGGTTCCACCCCCGGTGATGTTCGAGATCGGATCGCCCCACTCCGACAGCCTGCTCGGCGGCTCCGCGTCGACCGCGTAGATCTCCGCGTCCCAGCCGTCGGCGGCGGAGCGGATCTCGATCTCGGAGGGCCGCGCGGGACCCCCCTGGGTCTGCACGATCAGGCCGGCGCCGTCCTTGATCCCGCCGAAGTCCTCGGTGTCGTAGTGCTCCGTCTCCCAGGCCGAGCCGGTGGGATTGCGGTCGACGGCGAGCCCGGCGCTCTCGGTCTCGCTGCCGTCGCCGGGAGGCGGGTCGAACTCGCTGGCCCCGTCGCGGGCCAGCGGGATCTCCGACCCGTTGCCGTCGCTGCCACCGAGCTGGTCGAGCCGGTCCGAGCCGAAGATCAGGGCTGTGGCGATCAGCGCGATTCCGACGACCGCCATCGCCACGCCGGCCCCAGAGATGCGACGTCCGCCCAGGCGTCGGCGCGTGCGCGGAACCGACTCCAGCACGCTGGTTGCCTCGCCGGTCGTTCCCCCCGTGCGGGCGGCCTCTATCTCCAGGGTCGCCTCGAGGTCGCGGACCATCTCGCCGACGGAGTCGTAGCGGTCCCGCGGGTCCTTGGTGGTGGCACGGTCGATCACCGAGGCGACTGCCGCGGAGACGTCGGGCCGGCGGGCGAGGACGTCCGGCAGCGGCTCGTTGACGTGCTTCATCGCCACGCCGACCTGGGTCTCGGCGTGAAAGGGAACGTCCCCGCTCAGCATCTCGTAGAGCACGATCCCGAGCGAGTAGACGTCCGAGCGCTCGTCGACCTCGTCGCCCATCGCCTGCTCGGGCGAGACGTAGTCGGTGGTTCCCAGCACGCGCCCGGTCGCCGTCAGGCCCTTCGACTCGAGTGAGCGCGCGATCCCGAAGTCCGTCACCTTGGCGCGGCCGTCCGGATCGATGAGCACGTGCTGCGGCTTGA
>CAYZPZ010000034.1:0-13736 GCA_964480205.1 uncultured Conexibacteraceae bacterium | reverse complement strand
GGACCTGCGCGCGGCGATGGAGGGACTCCTGGAGGCCGTCGAGGTCGAGGAGGCGCTCGGCCAGGCCGAGGTCAAGCAGACCTTCAAGGCCTCGCGCGTCGGCACGATCGCGGGCTGCGTGGTCACCGACGGCAAGGTCACCCGCACCGCCCAGGTCCGCCTGGTCCGCGACGGCACGATCATCTGGACCGGCCGGCTCGGCTCCCTGCGCCGCTTCAAGGACAACGTCCAGGAGGTCGAGGAGGGCCTGGAGTGCGGCATCGTGCTCGAGGGCTTCGCCGACATCAAGGAGGGCGACGTGCTCGAGTTCTTCGAGGTCAAGCAGGTCGAGCAGACGCTCGCCTAGCTGCGCCGCCCCGGCCTCCTTAAGCTTCGCCCGTGACCGCATTCGTCGCCCTGGTCGAGGTCCGTCTCCACTTCGGCGACGTCCAGGACCTGAAGGGAAAGCGCAAGCTCGTCCACTCCCTCAAGGACGGGCTGCGCAAGCGCTTCGGCGCCTCGGTGGCGGAGACCGACGGCCACGACACCTGGCAGCGGACCACCCTCCTCTGCGCGTTGGTCGGCGACGGAGAGATCGGCGACCGTGCCGACGCGCTGGAGCGCTTCGTGGAGAGCCGCCACCCCGACGGCTGTTCGTTCGAGCGCGACCTGCTCAGCCTCGAGGACGTGCGCGGCTGAGCTGCCGCCGGTTGCCGCACTTGCGCTCCCTGTTAGGGTCATGAAGGAATGCCAACCGCACGCATGCGGCGCGTTAACGAGGCGATTCGCGAGGTCCTCGGCGACGCAATCGCGACGGAGCTCAAGGACCCCCGTATCGGATTCGTGACCGTGACCGAAGTAGACACCTCACCCGACCTGCGCGCTGCGCGCGTCTACGTCAGCGTGCTCGGATCCGAGGAGGAGCGCTCCGAGACCCTGAAGGGCCTGAGCTCCTCCCACGGGTTCCTGCAGAGCAAGATCGCCGGCGCGATGCGGCTGAAGCGCACCCCCACCCTGACCTTCCATTACGACGAGAGCGTCGACCGCGGCCAGCGAATCTCCAGGCTGCTCGATCAGTGAGCCCCGCGGCCGAGATGGTGAAGAGCGACCTCGACCAGGTCGTCGAGGAGATCCAGGCAGGGGAGCGCTTCCTGCTCACAACGCACGAGAACCCGGACGGCGACGCCCTCGGCTCGCTGCTGGCCATGAACGCCATCCTCGGGGCGCTCGGCAAGGACTCGGTGATGTTCCTGGCGGCCAAGGAGTTCCCGCTGCCCGTCGAGTACCGCTTCCTCCCGCTGGAGGAGGTCTTCCACGAGCCGCCAGCCGACATCGCCGACCGGGTGGTGATCTTCCTCGACTGCGGCAACATCGACCGGATGCCCGTCGACTTCCTAAAGCAAGACGGGGAGAAGGTCCTCAACGTCGACCACCACCACGACAACACCCGCTTCGGCACCGTCAACCTGATCGACGTCGACGCCTCGTGCACGGCGGAGATCGTCTATGAGATCGCCGGCCAGCTGGGGGTCCCGCTCACGCCCGAGATCGCCAACGCCCTCTACGTCGGCCTGGTCACCGACACGGGAAAGTTCATGTACGAGAACACCGACGCCCGCGCGCACCGGATGGCCGCCGAGCTGGTGGACGCCGGGGTCGACATCAGCGACACCTACCGCCGGCTCTACGAGCACGCGCCGCTGGAGAAGCTGAAGCTGGTCGCCCGGGCGCTGGAGGGCATCGAGCTCCACGACGGTGGCACCCTGGCGGTCACCTACATCTCCAGCGACGACTACCGAGCGACCGGCGCCAGCGAAGTTCTGACCGAGGGCATCATCGATCACCTGCGGACGCTGGACGGGACCGCCGCGGTCGCTGTGATCCGCGATCAGGCGGAGGCGGGACGGGCGGCTCGCAAGGTCAGCCTTCGCTCCGCCGACAGCCGCATCGACGTCTCCGCGATCGCCCGCAAGCACGGGGGTGGCGGACATCAGCGCGCGGCGGGGTTCGGGACGGATCTCGGATACGACGAGATCGTGCAGTTCCTGCGCGCCGAGATCGGTTCCCAGCTCTGAGCGGCGCCCTGCTCGTCGACAAGCCCGCCGGGATCACCTCCCACGACGTGGTGGCTCGGGTTCGTCGCGAGCGCGCCGGCAAGGTCGGCCACGCCGGGACCCTCGACCCGTTCGCAACCGGGCTGCTGATCGTGATGCTCGGGCGCGCGACCCGCCTGCAGCGCTACCTGCTGGAGCTGCCCAAGGTCTATCGGGCCACCGCGCGGTTGGGGTGGCGCTCCTCGACGGGCGATCCCGACGGCGAGCTGACCGAGACGGGCCGGGTTCCCGAGCGGCTGGAGCTGCCCACCGGCGAGGTCACCCAGCGGGTCCCGATGACCTCCGCGGTCAAGGTGGCGGGCGAGCGGCTTTACCGGCGTGCCCATCGCGGCGAGGAGATCGAGACTCCCACCCGGACCGCCCGCGTCTACCGAGCGGATCTGCTCTCGAGCGAGCCCGGCCGTGCCGAATTCGAGATCGAGTGCGCGTCGGGCGCCTACGTGCGGACGCTGGTCGAGAGCCTGGAGGACGCCTACTGCGAGTCGCTGCGCCGGACCGCGATCGGACCGTTCGAGGTCCCCGGAGGGGATCGCCCGATCCCGGTCGAGGAACTCGCGGCGTTCCTTCCCGAGCGCGAGCTCGATCCCCGCGAGGCCAAGATGGTCGGCCACGGCCGGGCACTCCCCGCGGGATCCTCGGATGCCGAGGGGCCGCTGCGGCTCACCCATGACGGTCGGCTGATCGCAATCGCGCGGCGCGAAGCTGAGAAGCTGCGCCCCGAAGTGGTCCTCGTATGAAGATGCGAGGGCGCGCGTCAGCGCGACCCGTTTAATGCCATGACGATCAAGGTCACCCCGCTCCCCGACGCACGTCCGGACGATCGCCATGTGGCGATCGGGACCTTCGACGGCGTGCACAAGGGCCACCAGGCGGTGATCGAAGGCGCCGACACGGTGCTCACCTTCGAGCCGCATCCGATGACCGTGATCCACGCGGAGGCCGCGCCGAAACTGATCATGCCCTTCGAGGTGAAGCGGGACGTGATCGACGGGCTGGGGGTGGAGGAGCTCGTGGTGATCCCGTTCGATCGCGAGTTCTCGAAGATCCCCGCCGAGGGCTTCATCGAGCAGGTTCTGATCGAGCGCCTGGGCGCGAGCAAGGTCTCGGTGGGTGAGAACTTCCGCTTCGGCGCCAAGGCGAAGGGCGACGCCGAGATGCTCGCCTCCCACGACGAGTTCGAGACCAGCGTGGTGCCCTTGGTCGAGGTCGATGGCGAGACGGTCTCCTCGACCCGGATCCGCGCCCTGGTCGCGGCCGGCGAGATGGAGCCGGCGATGCGCTGCCTGGGCGCGCCCTTCATGCTCGAGGGAGAGGTGGTGGAGGGGGATCGCCGCGGGCGCGAGCTCGGCTTTCCGACCGCCAACCTCGTCCCCGACGATGCCCTGATCATCCCCGGCCACGGCGTCTACGCCGCCTTCGCCAACGGCCATCCCGCCGCGGTCAACGTCGGGATCAGGCCGACCTTCGAGACCGGCCGCGGGCTGCTGGTCGAGTCCTACCTGCTCGACTTCGACGCCGACCTCTACGGACAGAACCTGCGGGTGGCCTTCGTTCGCAGGCTGCGAGGGGAGCGCCGCTTCGCCAGCGCCGAGGAGCTGATCGCGGCCATGAACCGCGACGTCGCCGAGGCCCGCGAGGTCTGCGAGAGCTATCAAGACATCACCAACGGCGGCCACAAAAAGCGCCGCCGAGCCAACGGCCGCTAACCTTTCCCGCCGTGCCACTCACTAAAGACCGCAAGGAGGAGCTGGCCGGCAAGTACGGCCGCTCCGGCTCCGACACCGGCTCGGCCGAGGTCCAGGTTGCCCTGCTCACCGAGCGGATCAACGAGCTCACCGAGCACCTACGCACCCATACCAAGGACCACCACTCCCGCCGCGGTCTGCTGAAGATGGTCGGCAAGCGCCGCCGCCTGCTCCGGTACCTGGAGCACAGCGACCTCGAGCGCTATCGCTCGCTGGTCTCCGAGCTCGGGCTGCGCCGCTAGCGGCCAGGGCCATGATCGAGCCGGGTAGCCCAGCCCCGGACTTCGCCCTCCCCGACCAGGACAGCCGGCCGGTCTCCCTGGGGGACTTCGCGGGCCGCAGGCTGATCCTCGCCTTCTACCCGGGGGACTTCAGCCGGGTCTGCAGCGAGCAGCTCAGCGTCTATCAGGAGGTGCTGCCGGAGATCGAGGCGAAGGGGGCGGCCCTGCTCGGCGTCAGCGTCGATTCGCATCACTGCCACCGAGCCTTCGCCGACGCCCTCCACCTGACCATGCCGCTGCTGGCGGACTTCCACCCCAAGGGCCAGGTCTCCCGGGCCTATGGCGCCTACATCGACGAGCGCGGTCACGACAACCGCTCGCTCGTGCTCGTGGACGAGGGGGGGACGGTGCGCTGGTCTTATGAGAGCCCGCCGTTGGAGGTGCCCGGCGCCAACCTGATCTTCGACGCGCTGGGTTCTTGAGGATGCCGGAGAGCGAGCAGCTACAGCGGCTCCGCGCGGCGTTCGAGTCCTGGAACCGGGGCGACTACGAGCGAGCGCTGGAGTTCATGCGTGAGGATGTCGTCTGGACGCCTGGAGGGCTGATCCCCGACGTCGACCCGGTCTACCACGGTCGTGAGGGCGTCGCCCGGTTCTGGCGGGATTTCGTCGAGCCCTGGGACGAGATTTCGATCGAGCTGGAGGAGGTGCTCGACGAGCGCGAGCGCCTGCTACTGATCCTCGCGCGCTTCAGGGCCAGGGGGAGGGCGGCAATCAAGGTCGACGCGTCCTTCTTCCAGCTTTATCTCTATGACGAGGCGGGCCTGCTGAGCGAGTTCCGCGGCTTCGTCGACGAGAAGGAGGCACGGCAAGCGGCGCGCGCGGCGATGGGAGTCGATGGCTGAGTTGACCAGCGCCTCGGTGCCCCCGATCGGGGCGAGCGACCACGTGAGCGGCGAGGGCCGCGAGGTGATCCTCTACACCGACCTGGGCTGTCCGCACTGCGCGGCCGCCTGGGCGCGGATCCGCGCGCTGCCGCTGCGACTCTGCTTGCGGCACTTCCCGATGGCCTCGAAGCACCCGCGGACTCCGGCTCTGCACGCCGCCGCGGAGGCCGCCGGCCTGCAGGGGGCGTTCTGGGGGATGTGCGACTCCCTGTTCGCCGAGCGGGGTAGGGTCGATGACCCGCATCTGTGGGAGCGAGCCGAGCGCTTCGGGCTCGACCTCGATCGCTTCGAGCGGGATCGACGCTCAGATCGCGTTGCCCAGCGGGTCCGCCGCGACTTCGAGGGCGGCGTGCGCGCGGGAGTGACGGGCACGCCCACCGCCTTCGTCGGTGACGCCACGATCGCCCGCGAGGTCGAGGTCGCCCTGGCGGAGCTGGCCGGAGCAGGTTGAGGCGCGGGCGTGACGCGCCCGCTACCATCGCCTGCGACAGAGAACGAAAAGTTCTGAACTGAGGAGCCGCCAACCGGGCGGCTGAAGCGAAGGGAAGCACGCATATGAGCAGGTTCGATGTAAGCCGGGTCTCGGTCGAGATCGGCGAAAGCGAGATTTCGTTCGAGACCGGCAAGATCGCCAAGCAGGCGAGCGGCGCCGTGATCGTCAGCTGCGGCGAGACGATGGTGCTGAGCACCGCAACCAAGGGGAACATCCGGGACGTCGACTTCCTCCCCCTGACCGTCGACGTCGAGGAGCGCCACTACGCCGCGGGCAAGATCCCCGGCTCCTTCTTCCGCCGGGAGGCCCGTGCCGGGGAGAAGGCGACACTCACCGCGCGCATGATCGACCGTCCGCTGCGCCCGCTCTTCCCCAAGGGCTGGCACTACGAGACGCAGCTGGTCTGTCAGCCGATGTCGGTGGACCACGTCCACCCCTACGACATCCTCGCCATGAACGGCGCCTCCGCCGCCCTGGCCGTCTCGGACATCCCGATCGCGGCCCACGTCGGCGCGGTACGGATCGGCAAGCTGGACGGCGACTTCGTGATCAATCCGCCCGAGGACCGCGAGGATGATCTCGAGATGGACCTGATCGTCGCCGGCTCTGAAGAGGCGATCCTGATGGTCGAGGCTGGCGCCGAGGGCGTTTCCGAACAGGAGATCCTCGACGCGCTCGACATCGCGCACAGCGAGATCCGCAAGCTGTGCGCCGCCTTCGAGGAGCTGCGCTCTGTGGCCGGCAAGGAGAAGCTCGCGGTCGAGGCCCCGGAGGTCGACCCCGAGCTGCTGGACTCGATCAAGGGCTCACACGGCGACAAGCTCGACCAGGCCACCCAGATCGAGGCCAAGCTCGAGCGCCAGGAGGCGATCGACGCTCTCGAGGCCGAGGCCCTCGAGCAGTACGCACCCGAGGGCGAGGAGGATCCAGACCGGGTCTCCGAGGTCAAGGCCGCCTTCGCCAAGCTCGAGAAGGACGTGATCCGCAAGCGCATCGCCGTCGACAAGAAGCGTCCCGACGGCCGCGCCCAGGACGAGATCCGGCCGATCGAGTGCGAGGTCGACATCGCCCCGCGCGTGCACGGCTCGGCGTTGTTCACCCGCGGTGAGACGCAGATCTTCTCCGCGGTCGCACTGGGGACCACCCGCATGGACATGAAGGTCGACAATCTCGGCCTGCAGGAGTCCAAGCGGTTCTGGCACCACTACAACTTCCCGCCTTTCTCGGTCGGGGAGGCGGGCTTCATGCGAGGTCCGAAGCGCCGCGATATCGGCCACGGTGCGCTCGCCGAGCGCGCGCTGGAGCCGACCATCCCGGACGAGGAGTCCTTCCCATACGTGATCAGGGTCGTCTCCGAGACGCTGGAGTCCAACGGTTCTTCCTCGATGGGCTCTGTCTGCGCGTCGGCGATGGCGCTGCAGGCGGCCGGTGTGCCGGTCTCCGACGCCGTCGCCGGCGTCGCCATGGGGCTGATCAAGGAGGGCGACGACTACGTGGTGCTCACCGACATCGCGGGCGTCGAGGACCACCTCGGCGACATGGACTTCAAGGTCGCCGGCACCGCCGATGGCATCACCGCCCTGCAGATGGACATCAAGATCTCCGGCGTCACGTTCGAGATCCTCACCGATGCGCTCGAGCAGGCCCGCAAGGGTCGCCTGTTCATCATCGAGCAGATGGCGAGCGCGATCCCGGAGCCGCGGGCGGAGCTCTCGCAGCACGCGCCGCGTATCACCACCATCAAGATCGATCCCGAGAAGATCGGGGCGCTGATCGGCAAGGGCGGCGAGACGATCCGGGCGATTTCCGAGGAGTTCGACGCCCAGATCGACGTCGACGACGATGGCTCGGTTCGCGTCTACGCGCCTACCGGGAAGCTGGTCGAGGCCTGCGTGTCGCGGATCCAGTCGATCACCAAGGAGGCCGAGGTCGGCGATCGCTACGAGTCCGGGAAGGTGGTCAAGACCACCAACTTCGGCGCCTTCGTCGAGCTCACCAAGGGCACCGATGGGCTGCTGCACATCTCCAACGTCAAGCCCGGCGAGCGGGTCGGGGCGGTGGAGGACGTGCTCAGCTCCGGCGACCAGATCGATGTCACCGTGGTGGAGGTCGATAAGGAGCGCGGCCGGATCGGTCTGCGTCTGACCGAGGACCCCGACGTCGCCGGCAAGAGTCCCGAGGAGCTCTCCTCGGTGGGCACGGGCGATCCCGGTCCTCCTCGCCGCGACGGAGGTCGCGGCCGGGGCGATCGCGGCCGAGGCGGCCGCGGCGGCGACCGCGGAGGGCGCAGAGAGCGCCGTTGACCTTGCGGTCCGCTGCGGCTGAAGCTCAGGTAAGCGAGCTCGATTCCGGGATCCAGGTCGTCACCGAGGAGGTTTCCTCGGTGCGCTCGGTGGCCCTGGGGTTCTGGGTTCGCACCGGCTCGCGCGACGAGCAGCCCGCGCAGGCGGGCGTCTCGCACTTCCTCGAGCATCTCCTGTTCAAGGGCACCGAGCGCCATTCGGCGATCGAGATCGCCGAGACCTTCGACGGGCTGGGGGCGGCGGTCAACGCCGCCACCGGCAAGGAGTCCACGCAGCTCCACGCCCGCTTCCTCGACACCCACACCGAGGAGGCCTTCCAGCTTCTGTCGGAGATGCTGCTTGGGCCGACCTACCCGGAGATCGACTCCGAGCGCGAGGTGGTGCTGGAGGAGATCGCGATGTACGAGGACGAGCCCTCCGACCGCGTCCACGACGTCCTCGACGCGGCGATCTTCGGCTCGCATCCCCTCGGCCGCCGCGTGCTGGGCGACGCTGAGGTGATCAGCTCGATCCCCGTTTCCGAGATCGCCGCCTATCACCGGGCGCGGTATGTGACCGACAACGTGGTCGTGGCCGCCGCCGGCAACCTCGAGCACGAGCGGATCGTCGAGCTCGCTCGCGCCCACCTCGAGCCGCCCGCGGGCGGAGGCCCCGGCGCCGACGGGACGCCGCCGAGCGGCGACGGCGCCAAGGTGGGCTTCTACCAGAAGGAGACCGAGCAGTACCACGTCTGCCTCGGCGGGCCGGGCATCGACCGCGCCGACGAGCGCCGCTTCGCGCTGGCGATCCTCGACGCGACCTTCGGCGGCTCGACCTCCTCGCGGCTGTTCCGCGAGGTGCGCGAGAAGCGCGGCCTTGCCTACGCGGTCGGCTCCTACACCCAGCAGTTCGTCGACGGCGGCCTGGTCGGCCTCTACGTGGGCACCCGCGAGGACAACGTGGCCCAGGCCTGCGAGGTGATCGGCTCGGAGCTGCGCAGCCTGCATTCCGAGGGGATCAGCGACGAGGAGCTCATCCGCGCCAAGGAGCACGTCAAGGGCCGCATGGTTCTGTCGGCGGAGTCCACCGCCGCGCGCATGGCGCGGATCGGAAAGTCGGTTCTGTTCGGCATCCCGCTGCTGACGCTCGATGAGATGATCGCCCGCGTCGACGCGGTGGGTCGCGACGACGTCGCCGCGCTCGCCCGCGAGCTCTACGCCCCGGAGTCCCTCTCCGCCGCCGCCGTCGCTCCCAGCAAAGAGCGCTTCCGCTCTGCCCTGGCCACAGTCAACGAGCCCCTCGCAGCCGCGGCCTAGCTGCGAATAGGATCGGCCGATGGCCGAGCCGATCAGGGTGGTGGTCTCCGGTGCCGCAGGGCGGATGGGGGAGGCTGTCTGCGAGGCGGTGACTGAGGCCGAGGGGATGGAGCTGGCGGCACGGGCCGATCCGAGCCTCGACGCTCCGCTCGAGGTCGCGTTGGACGGCGCCCAGGTGATGGTCGACTTCACCACGCCCGAGGCGGCGCCGGAGAACGTCCGCAGCGCGATCGCCGCCGGCGTTCACGCCGTGGTGGGCAGCACCGGTTTCGACCTCGAGCAGCTCCGCGCGGACGTCGAGTCCTCCGACGGCGAGGCCAACTGCTTCGTCGCCCCCAACTTCGCGATCGGCGCGGTGCTGATGATGCAGGCGGCCAAGCTGGCCGCGCCGCACATGGGCCAGTCCGAGATCGTCGAGCTCCACCACGATGCCAAGAAGGACGCTCCCTCAGGAACCGCCAAGCGCACCGCCGAGCTGATCCGGGAGGCCGGGGGAGAGGTCCACGAGCCGATCCACTCGGTGCGCCTGCCCGGCCTGGTCGCCCACCAGGAGGTGATCTTCGGCGGTGAGGGCCAGACGCTCACCATCCGCCACGACTCGATCGACCGCCGCAGCTTCATGCCCGGCGTGGTGCTGGCGGTGCGCCGGGTGGCGGAGTTGCCCGAGCGCTTCCTGGTCGGGCTCGAGAAGCTGCTCGACTGAGTTGCGTCCCGCATCGGGGACCGCTTCGAGGCGACGCCGGGCCCAGTGGCGAGCGCGGACGCCGCTAGGGTGTGGCGGTGACCGAGCGCAGCGGCTTCGACGCGGATGTGCTCGTGGTCGGCGCGGGGCTCGCCGGCCTGACCGCGGCGGCACAACTTCAACGCGCGAGCGCGCGGGTCATCACGCTGGAGGCGCAAGCTGAGGTCGGCGGTCGGACCCGTTCGCGCGTGCTCGCGGGTGAGGTCTTCGATCTTGGCGGTGAGTTCATCGGTCCCCACCACCGCCGGGCCCGGGAGCTCGCGCGGGAACTCTCCATCCCCCTGCATCGTTCCGGGCTCCGCGGATCCCGAACGCTGTGGCGGATCGATCGCCGTCAGCGGGTGGGATACCTCCCCCGGCTCTCCCCCTCGGAGCTGACAGCGATGGTGGGCGCCGTCGCGGCGCTCGCCCGGCTCGCCCGCTCGGTGCCTCCCGAGAAGCCTTGGGAGGCGCCGGACGCGAGCGCCCTCGACGGCGTTGCGTTCTCGCAGTGGCTGGATCGCCGAGGGGTGAGAGGTCGGCCTCGCGCCCTGATTGCGGCGATGCTCGAGGGACTCGCCACCACCAGACTCGAGCGCCTCTCGTCGCTGCAGGTCGTCTGGTGGATAGCCCGGGCGGGAGGCCCGATCGCGGCGCTTCGCGACGCAAACGCCATGCGGGTCTCCGGCGGTGCACAGCAACTATGCGTGCGGCTCGCCGAGCGCCTCCGCGAGCCGGTCAGGCTCTCGACCCCGGCAACGCGGATTCGCCAGGACGACGTCGGCGTGACCGTGGAGAGTGGACATGGCGCGGCCTGGCGCGCTCGGCAGGCGATCGTGTGTGTGCCGATACCCGCGCTGCGCCAGATCGAGTTTGCGCCGGCGCTCGATCGAACCCAGCACGAGCTCATCCGCGAGATCTCCTTCGGCCGGGGGACGACCGTCGTGGTGGCGACACCCGGGAGCCGGCGTACTCGGCACCGGCTCGTCGTCGGCGGAGATTCGCTGCCGCTTGCGTGGCGCACGGACGGAGGCGCGAAGGGGGTCTTCCTCGATTCCGGGCCGGCGCAGGACGCGGTGGATCGTCGCGTGCTCGTCGATCAGTTATCGGCGGCGTTCGACTTCGGCTCGGGCTCGGATCGGGCCGAGATCGTCCGGTGGGTGGATGAGCCATTCATCGGCGGCACGTACGTAGCGTTCGAGCCGGGCCAACTCACCCGCCACGGGCCCGACCTGGGTCGCTCTCACGGTCGCATCGAGTTCGCCGGTGCCGAGCGAAGCAGCTGGCCCAACAACATGGAGGGTGCGGTGGAGAGCGGGGTGCTCGCGGCGGAGCGGGTGGCTGAAGCGCTCTCTAGACGCTGACCTTCCGCTCGGCGAGCCAGGCCCCGACCTCCTCGGGCGGATCGCCGTGGAAGTGCAGGCGGGCGGCCTCGCGGAGCACGTGCTCGCGGTCGTCGGCCCGGTCGGGGTTGGTGGCGAGCCACACCGCCGTCGCCACGGCCATGCGCGCTCCAGGGCTGTCGCCGTCGGCGTCCACGGCTTCGAGGGTCCGCTGCAGCTCGCCGGCCAGATCCTCGGCGGCGGTCGCAGGGCGCTCGTCGTCCTCGAAACCGCTGTAGAGCGCCTGCACCGCCGTATCGGTGCCGTCGGGGTCGCAGAGCGCCGTGGCGCGCCCGACGGCGTCGGCGACGCTGGGAATCTCATGGCGATCTCCGGTGTCCACGCCCCTCGCCTACCCCGGATAGTGTGCCCGCATGCCTGACGACCTGGGGGGCAACCGCGCAGGCCGCGAGGATCTTCTGATCCGGGTCGCCGCCCAGCTGGAGCGGGATCATCCGTGGGCGGATCGGCGGGCGGGCGAGGCGGCGACGGCCACGTAGCGGCGCCGCCGATTGCGCGATACTGAGGTCGATGCCCGAGATCGCAGGCGTGATCACGGCGATGGTGACCCCGTTCGCCGGGGACGGCTCGGTGGACGAGGCCGCCGCGCGCAAGCTCGCCCGCCACCTGACCGAGAACGGCTCGCACGGCCTGGTCCTGGCCGGGACCACGGGGGAGTCCCCGACACTGTCGGACGAGGAGAAGCTAGCTCTGCTGCGGGCAGTCCGCGACGAGCTCGGTCCCGACGTGCTGCTGATCTGCGGCAGCGGCTCCAACGACACCCGCCACTCCGAGCGGCTCTCCGCGGCGGCGGCCGACAACGGCGCCGACGCAGTGCTCGCCGTCACCCCCTACTACAACAAGCCGAACCCGGCCGGGATCCGCGCCCACTACGAGGCGGTCGCGGCCGCCGCCGGCGTTCCGGTGATTCTCTACAACATCCCCTCCCGCGTAGTGGTCAACCTGCCGCCGGAGCTGCTCGCCGAGCTTGCCCAGATCGACGGCGTCGTCGCGGTCAAGCAGGCCAACGACGACGAGCTGCAGCCGATTGAGGGCCTGCGCCTGCTGGCCGGCAATGACGGCACCTTCCTGCGCACCCTGGAGCTGGGGGAGGCGGGGGGCATCCTGGTCGCCTCGCACCTGGTCGGGCCGCAGATGCGCGAGATCTACGAGGCGATGCAGAGTGGCGAGGGCGACCGCGCCGCGGAGATCGACGCGCGGCTGCGCCCCCTCTACGCGGTCCTCGGCCGCACCAACCCGATCCCGGTCAAGGCGGGGCTCGAGCTGCTGGGGATCTGCTCGTCGCGCGCGCGCCTGCCGATCGTAGAGGCCGACGCCGAGCAGCGCGCCGAGGTGAAGGGCGCGCTGGAGGAACAGGGACTGCTGACCGCGAGCGCCGCCTAGATTGAGCTCTCCGATCCGGATTCTCCCCCTCGGCGGCCTGGGGGAGATAGGCAAGAACATGACCGCGGTCGAGTACCGGGGCCGGCTGGTGGTGGTCGACACCGGCCTGATGTTCCCCACAGCCGAGATGTTGGGCATCGATCTGGTGCTCCCCGACTTCTCCACGCTGCGCGACCGCGCCGACGAGATCGAGGCGATCGTGCTCACGCACGGCCACGAGGACCATGTGGGCGCCCTGCCGTATTTCCTGCGCGAGGTGGGGACCCCGCCGGTGATCTACGGCGGGCTGCTGACCATCAGCATGGTCCGCTCCAAGCTCGACGAGCACAAGCTCCGCGACGTTCCCCTGCAGGAGCTGCCGGCCGGCGAGCGGGTCGGGCTGGGGCCGTTCGAGCTGGAGCTGGTGCACATGTCGCACTCGATCCCGGACGCGCGGGCGGTCGCCTTGCACACCGAGCACGGGGCGGTGCTCGTCACCGGCGACTACCGCTTCGACCAGACCCCGGTCGACGGCATCCCCGCGGACGTGGCGCGGCTGGCCGAGCTGGGACGGGAGGGCGTGGTCTGCCTCTGCGGCGACTCCACCAACGCGGACCGGCCCGGAATGGGGCTCTCGGAATCCAGCGTGGGCCCGGCGCTGCTAGACGTCTTCTCGCGGTGCACCGGGAGGATCATCGTCACCTCGTTCGCCTCCAACGTGCATCGGGTCCAGCAGGTGATCGACGCCGCGGTGCATCTCGATCGCCGGGTGGCCCTGGTGGGCCGCTCCATGCGCAAGTACTTCAACATCGCCTCCAACCTCGGCATCGCCTCGGCCCCCCCGGGCCTGATGATCCAGCCGAAGGAGATCGAGGACTTCCCCGACGAGAAGCTGGTGGTGATCTCCACCGGCAGCCAGGGCGAGCCGCTCTCGGCGCTGCGGCGCATGGCACACAACGACCACCGCGACGTGCAGCTGCACTCCGGCGACACCGTGATCTTCTCGGCCACCCCGATCCCGGGCAACGAGCGCTCGGTGAACGAGACGATCGACCGCATCTTCCAGATCGGCGCCAACGTGATCACCGCCGCCGATGCCCCGATCCACGTCTCCGGCCACGGCTCCCAGGAGGAGCTCAAGCTGATGCTCAACC
>CAYZPZ010000033.1:0-13828 GCA_964480205.1 uncultured Conexibacteraceae bacterium | reverse complement strand
GGGAGGCTGCCGCCGACGATTCCGTAGCCCCCCATGAAGCGGCGCTCGAGGTCGAAGATGTGCATGGAGCCGCCTCTTCCACCCGAGGTGCCGTCGACCCGGCCGAACAGCTCCGCCATCACGTGCTTGGGGTCGGTGCCCCGGGCGAGTGCGTGGCCGTGGGTCCGGTAGGTGCCGATCAGATAGTCGTCGTCGCGCATCACCGAGGTGGTGCCGACGATCGTCGCCTCCTCGCCGATCCCCAGGTGGAGGAAGCCGCCGGCCTTGGCCTTCTGGTACTGCCTTCCGGCCTCCTCCTCGAAGCGGCGGATCAGCGCCATCCTCGCCAGCAGCTCGCGGCTGGCCTTCTTGCCTGGCAGCTTCAGCTTCTTGCCCTCGGCCCCGTCGCGGCCGTCCCGCTTGCCGGACTCTGCCTGGCCGCTCTTCGATCTCTTGGTCTGCGTCTTGGCGTCGGCCACCCTGGTTTCAGCCTACTCCGCCCGCCGCCGCGGCTCGGCAAGACGGGTCGCGCCGGCTCAGGGGGCGGCAGCGGCTACCGCGGCCTCCAGGCGGTCGTCGCCCCAGAACAGCTCGTCGCCGACGGCCACCGTGGGGATCCCCTGGACGCCGCACTCGATCGCCTCATCGGTGGCCGCGCGCAGGGCGTCCTTGATCGACCGGGTCTCGATCCCCTTGAGCAGGGCCTTCGGATGCAACTCGCAGGCCGCGGCGGCGACGAGCACGTTGTCGACGTCGCTCAGATCCCTGCCCGCGGCGAAGTGCTGGCGGAAGGCGGCGAGGCTGAAGGAGACGACGCGCCCCGATTCCTTGGCGTAGGTGGCCGCCCGGGCGGGCGTGATGCTCCAGCTCTCCAGCGGCCAGCCGTCGGGATAGAGGACCTTCGGCAGCCCGCGCTCGTCGGCTCTCCGCTGGATCTCCGCGAAGTGGGATTCACGGTCGCCGCCGGGATACGACCAGGGACGCCGGCCGATTGCCGCGAGCAGGTGCCCGAAGGAGATCGGCTTCCACTCCGGCTGCTCCGCGCCGGCCTCGGCGAACAGACCGCTGATCCGCTCCGCCGCCAGGTACGAATAGGGCGAGCTGAAGTCGTAGTAGAAGACCGTTCTCATTGCTTCGCCCGCTCGTGGGCCGCGGCTTCGTGAAACGCCGCCCGGGCCTCGTCGACGTCGGTGTAGATCGTCTGATGCTCGATCAGGCCTTCCTTGAAGCGGTAGAGATATCCGACTTCCATCTCGGTCGCCGCTCCGCTCGTCTGCCCCACGCCGATCACCTTCCCGGTGGCCAGCACGTGGTTGCCCCCGGCCCCGATCGTGACCTCGTGGTGCGGGCGGACGCTGTCAAGGACCCCCTCGAGAAATCCGCGGTAGCTCCGCTTGCCCTGATAGACGCCCTCTCCGATGCCCGAGCCGTCGAAGACGCAGTCGTCGCGGAAGCACTCGAAGAGTCGATCCAGGTCGCCCTCAGCGAGGGCGTCGATGGAGCGCTCGACCAGGGCGACGTTGGATTCGACGGCCATGTCGCCGGACGGTACCTACGCGTGCGTGGCCCAGCCCTCGACGGCGCGGGCGGCGTCAAGGACCGCCTCGGAGATGGTCGGGTGGGGATGGACGATGCGAGCGAGCTCGGGATAGCCACCCTCCAGCGCCATCGTGTCGACGAACTCGCTGATCATGTCGCAGGCGCGGTTGCCGACGATGTGGGCGCCGAGGATCTCGCCGTACTCGGGGTCGCCGACGATCTTCACCAGCCCGGCCCGATCGTCGTATACGACCGAGGCGCCCACTCCGCCGAGCTTGAACTTGCCGACCTTGATCTGGCGGCCCTGCTCCTTGGCCTGCTCCTCGGTGAGCCCGACGCTGGCCACCTGCGGATGGCAGAAGGTCGCGCCGGGCACCAGGTCGACGTTGACCGCGTGGGTCTCGTGCCCGGCGGCGGTCTCGACCGCGACCACGCCCTCCTCGGATGCCTTGTGAGCGAGCGCCGGGCCGCGGACGAGGTCGCCGATCGCGTAGATCCCATCGACGGAGGTCCGCTGGTATTCGTCCACGCTGATCTGGCCATTGTCCGCGGTCTTCACCCCGGCGGCCTCCAGATCGAGAGCCTCGGTGTCGGGGCGGCGCCCGCCGGCGATCACCAGGTAGTCGGCCTTGATCTCCTTGTCTCCGGCCTTCACCTTGACGCCGCTCTTCTGCTCGGTGACGTCCTCGACCTTGGTCCCGGTCATCACCTCGATCCCGTCTGACTTGAACTGCCGCTCGACGACTCGCGACATGTCGGCGTCCTCGACCGGCAGCACGCGTTCGAGCATCTCGACCAGCGTCACCTCGACCCCCATGCGCGCGTAGCCGGAGGCGATCTCCGCGCCCGAGGCGCCGGCGCCGGCCACCACCAGGGCCTTGGGCAGCTTCTCGAGCGACCAGGCGCCCCAGGTGTCGATCACCCGATCGGAGAAGTCGATCCCGGGGATCGGCATCTCGACCGAGCCGGTGGCCAGGACGATCGCCTTCGCGTCGTGGGTGTCGCCCCCGACCTTGACCTTGCCGGAGCCCTCCAGCGAGGCCTCGCCCTGGATGAAGTCGGCCTTGTTCTTCTTCCACAGCATCTGCACGCCCTCCTCGAGGGTCGCCGACACCTTCTCGCGGCGGGCCTGGACCGCCTTCCAGTCGATCGAGACCCCGTCGGCCTTGACCCCCAGCTCGGCGCCGCCGTTGGAGACCTCGGAGAAGACCTCGGCGGTGTGCAGGACGGTCTTGGCGGGGATGCAGGCGTAGTTGAGGCAGCGGCCGCCGGGCTTGTCCCGCTCGACCACCGCGGTCTTCTGGCCCAGTTGAGCCGCGCGGATCGCGGCCACGTAGCCGCCGGGGCCGCCGCCGATCACGATCACGTCGTAAGCCGCCATCCGCTTCGACTCTATCTGACTGCCTGTGCCGGCTCTGGACGGTCGCTCCGCTACCGCTCGCCGGGCCGCCATCAGTCGCGGCCCGCTGCGGCCGCCCCCGACATCAACGGCCGCCACAAACACCGCGGCCGGATCTACGGGCTTCGCCCTTCGCTCCGAAAATCAGCGGCCTTGGGGCCGCTCCGGCATCTGGATCCGCGCCAGCGCGCGGATCAGGAAGTAGAAGAGGGTGCCCAGTCCGGCGATCAGCAGCACCGAGCCGATCGCCTGGAGCACGGTGAGATCGGGCGCGCCAACCAGCCCGGCGGCGGTGGCCAGGATCAGCAGTACCAGCATCATCTGGAAGCCGAGCACCGCCCAGTAGCGCGCCCTCCACATCCCCAGCGCCATCATCCACAGCACCATGGCGAACGCCGCGAGGGGAATCGGGTTCGGCTCCTCCCCGCTCACCTCCACGGAGGCGACCCCGGCCACCAGCGCGGAGGCCGTGAAGATCAGCGCGATCAGCGCGGAGATCGCAGCGCCGACTGTGACGGCTCCCGGCCGCTCGCCCTCCGCCAGCGGCTGCAGCCGGCCGCGCGCCTCGGTGTTCCGTTCCTCGGCGCGCCGACTGAGCCGCGCCTGAAACGACTCCTCCTGCGGCTCACCGTCGCCGGCCTGGGCAGCGGCGGGCGCCTCGACTGTCATCCGCTCAGCGGCGCGACGCTTTCGCTTGCGCCGCTCGGCCCGCTTGCGCTCGCGGCTGCCCACGCTAGTCAGCGTCGGCCGCGGCGACGACCGGCCGGACGAGGGTTGACGCCGCCGCGCCGGGGTCGGGGGCGTCCCGGATCGCGCGGATCACGCAGATCCGCCGGGCGCCGGTCTTCACCACCTCATCGACGTTGCCCGCATCTATCCCGCCGATTGCGAACCAGGGGATGGTCGCGATCTTCGCGGCCTCGCGGATCAGCTCCAGCCCGGTGGCCGGTCGACCCTCCTTGCTGGGCGTCTCCCAGATCGGGCCGACGCTGATGTAGTCGACCGGCTCGGAGTGTGCCGCCTCGATCTGCTCGGAAGTATGGGTGGAAAGGCCGACGATCGCGTCCTCGCCCAGCACCTTGCGGGCGTCGGACGGCGAGATGTCGTCCTGGCCGACGTGGACGCCGTCGGCGAACAGCTCGCGCGCCAGGTACGGATCGTCGTTGACGATGAACAGTGCGCTGTAGGTGTCGGCCAGGCGGCGAAAGGTTCGCCCCGAGCGCTCGATCACCGCCTCGGGCTGCTCGCGCTCGCGCAGCTCGACCATGCCCGCGCCGCCCGACAGCGCGGCGCGCACCAGAGGCTCGGGATCGCTGTTGTGCGGCAGGGCGTCGCAGACGAAGTACAGGCGCGCCCAGCCCAGGCGCTGGCGGCGAAGCCCGCCCGCCCCCTCGGGCGGGGAAAGATGGGACGGTGTCACCGCGTCTGTCACGCCACAAGCCTAATCCGGGTAAGCCGTGGCGGCGCGGGTAGGATGGAAGGAGCAACGGGAGCCCACCGAGGCTGAGAGGGCGGCTGAAGCGCCGCCGACCGTAGGAACCTGACCCGGGTAATGCCGGCGCAGGGATGGTTGGAGCGCATCGGCCGCGTACATAAGGCGGCGATGGCCACACACCGAAGAGACAGCTATGACGTCCTGATCGTCGGGGCCGGCGTGATCGGCCTCGCCTGCGCCTGGCGCGCCGCGCGAGCCGGGCTGCGCGTGTGCCTGCTCGAGCGCGAGGGGATTGCCGCCGGCGCCAGCGGCGTCGCCGCGGGAATGCTGGCCCCTGTCGGCGAGGCCTCGTGGGGCGAGGAGGACCTGCTCGCGCTCAACCTGCGCTCGCTTCGCCTCTGGGACGGGTTCGCGTCCGAGCTCGAGGCCGAGGGCGGGGCCCCCCCGGGTTACCGGCGCTGCGGCGCCCTATATGTGGCGCTCGATCGCGACGAGGCCGAGGTGCTTCACCGGCGCTTGGAGCTTCACGCTCGATTGGAGCTCGACTCGGAGTGGCTGCGAGCGAGCCAGTGCCGTCGGCTGGAGTCGGGGCTGGCCACGACCGTGACAGGCGGCGTGCACGCGCCGCAGGAGGCGGCGGCCGAGCCGCGGCGGCTCTGCGATGCGCTCGAGGCGGCCCTGCGGGGTGCCGACGGGCGCGTCGAGCTCGGCGCGGAGGTGGTGGGGGCCCGCTTCGGCGCCGAGGTCGCCCTGCGCACCGCCGACGGCCGCGAGTTCCGCGGCACCGACCTCGTCGTCGCCTCGGGATGCTGGGCGGGGCAGGCCGAGTGGCTCCCATCGGAGTGGCGCCCGCCGGTGCGCCCGGTCAAGGGCGAGCTCCTGGTCCTCCGCGAGCCGCGCGGGGAGGCGGTCTGCGGGCGGATCGTCGCCTCCGAGCGGGTCTATCTGGTCCCGCGCGCCGACGGTCAGCTCGTGGTCGGTGCCACGGTGGAGGAGCGCGGCTTCGACACCACGGTCACCGCCGGCGGCGTCCACGAGCTGCTGCGCGAGGCCTATCGCCTGCTGCCCGAGGTGGCGGAGCTGGAGCTGGAGGAGGCCCGCGCCGGGCTGCGGCCGGGCAGTCCCGACAACGCGCCGCTGATCGGGCGGGTCGCCGAGGAGGGCCCGATCCTGGCCGCCGGCCACTACCGCAACGGCGTCCTGCAGGCGCCAGTGACTGCTGAGGCCGTGCTGGCCGCGCTCGAGGGCGCGGAGCCCCCGCAGGAGGTCCGGCCGTTCGCCGCCTCGCGGTTCGCCAGCCCGGCGGCGACGCCGAGAGAGGTGGCGTCGAGATGAGGGTCGAGCTGAACGGCGAGGCAGCCGACCTGCCCGCCGGAGCCTCGGTGGCCGATGCGATCGAGGCCTCGGGCGCCGAATCCGGGCAGCGGGGCCTGGCGGTGGCGATCGACGGCGAGGTGGTGCCGCGCAGCGAATGGGGCTCGACTGCGCTGGACGAGGGGCAGAGCATCGAGGTGGTCGCCGCGATCCAGGGTGGTGCCGAGAACGGCTTCGAGCTGGGGGGCCGCTCCTGGGGCTCGCGCCTGGTCGTCGGCACCGGCGGCTTCCGCTCGCTGGAGCAGATGGAGCAGGCGCTGATCGCCTCGGCCACCGAGATCGTCACCGTCGCGCTCCGGCGGGTCGATCCGGAGGGGGAGGGGTCGGCGCTGGAGCTGATCGATCGGCTGGGGCTGTTCACGCTGCCGAACACCGCGGGCTGCTACACGGCGCGCGACGCGGTGCGCACCGCCAGGCTCGCTCGCGAGGCCTTCGAGACCGATTGGATCAAGCTCGAGGTGATCGGCGACGACCGCACCCTGATGCCCGACGCGGTGGAGCTGGTGGAGGCCGCGGAGATCCTGGTGGATGAGGGGTTCACGGTGCTCCCCTACACCAACGACGACCCGATCCTGGCGCGAAGGCTGGAGGACGCGGGCTGCGCGGCGGTGATGCCCCTGGGCTCGCCGATCGGCTCGGGGATGGGGATCCGCAACCCCTACAACCTGCAGATCATCACCGAGCGCGCCGGGGTCCCGGTGGTTCTCGACGCGGGGATCGGGACCGCTTCCGACGCCGCGCTGGCGATGGAACTGGGCTGCGAGGGGGTGCTGCTCGCCAGCTCGGTCTCGCGGGCTGAGGACCCGGCGGGGATGGCGGTGGCGATGCGCCGGGCGGTGGAGGCGGGCCACGCGGCGCGTCAGGCGGGGCGGATCCCCCGGCGCCTGCACGCCGAGGCCTCGACCCCGGTCGAGGGAACGCCGGAGCTCTAGCGGTCGCCAGGCCGCTGCATCTCGGAGCGGAGGGGCGAAGCCCGTAGCGACGTTCGCTGGGCGGCTGCAGCGACCGCGACTGATGGCGAAGCCGTCTACCGCCGCACCACGCGGTCGATCGCCTCGCCGATCGAGCCGACTGCCCAGCCGATCCCGTGGGCGGCCCGCCCGACCGGTGAGCTGTCGAGCGGTGCGGCGGCGAGATCGGGCGACTCGCCCAGGGCGACCGATGCGGCTCGGATCGCCTCGGCCTCCGGGCGCACCGCGGACTCCCATTCGCGACAGAACGCGGCCAGCTGATCGTCGGCGCGCGCCATCGCGAGGGCAGAGAGGTGTCCGAGCAGGGTGGTGACGTGCTCGATGTCGAGGGCGGCCAGCCGCATCACCATCCCGGTGTCGACGGCGCGATCGCCGAGCGCGCTGCGCACGCCGGCGATCCGCGCGCCGAGACCCTGCGCGGCGGGCCCGCCGTGCAGGCCGTAGCGCGGCGTCTCGGCGGCGAGGGCTGCGATCAGCTTTTGGGTTCGGTCGCGGCCGCGCTCGAGCACCGCCGCGTAGGGCGTGGCCTCGAGCGCCGAGATCAGCCTGCCCCAGCGGTTGACGAGTTGGCGCGCGGAGACGTAGAGCTCGCGATAGGCGCGGTGCTCGGCGGGGTGGAGCTTGTGCTCGGGCTCGTCGGTCAGGAGCCGAGCTTACGCTTCGCAGCCTTCAGATCACCGACCAGCATCGCCAGCGCGTCCTTGCGGTCCTCATTCTCGGCGCGCAGCACCGCAGAGGGGTGCAGGGTGGCCATCGCCGGCCGGCCGAGCTTCGATTCGACGATCCGGCCGTGGTCCTTGAGCACGCGATGCTTGGGGCCGATGATCGCCTTGACCGCGGTGGCGCCGAGACAGACCAGGATCTCGGCGTCGATCACGTTCATCTCGGCCTCCAGCCAGGGTGCGCAGGCCTTGATCTCCTCGGCCTTCGGCGTCTGGTGGATGCGCCGCTTGCCCTTCGCCTTCCACTTGAAGTGTTTGACGACGTTGGTGACGTAGGCGTCGCCGCGCTCGACGCCGGCCTGCTCCAAGGCCTTATCGAGGATGCGGCCGGCGGGGCCGACGAAGGGCTTCCCCTCGCGGTCCTCGCGGTCGCCGGGCTGCTCGCCGATCAGCATCACCCGCGAGCGCTTCAGTCCCTCCCCGAAGACGGTCTGGGTTGCCCCCTCCCACAGCGGGCAGGCCTTGCACCCGTCGGCGGCGGTGCGCAGCTTAGGCAGGGTCGGCCGCTCGGGGATCAGGGCCTGCGCGCCGGAGGCCTCCTCACTCGTCAGTGGAAGCTGTGCGGTCGCCATCGCGGACTGGACTACCCGCCGCGCGGGCCGTTCATTCGGCGGCCGGGGTCCGGGCTAGTGGTGGGGCTGGGCGCGCTCTGCCTCGCGCACGCGCTGGGCGAGGCTGGCCATCACCCGCAGCGAGACGGCGGGGACGCCGGAGATCAGCCTGGAGAACTCGCGGGAGCCGAGCACGACGAGGCGCATGTCGGTTTCTGCCTTGACCGTGGCGGAGCGCAGCGCGGAGTCGAGAAGCGACATCTCGCCGAAGCAGGCGCCGGGCCCCAGCGGGTAACGGCCCTTCCCCCGGATCGAGGCGGTGGCGCGCCCCTCGACGATCACGAAGCACTCGCGGCCGGGGTCCCCCTGGCGAATCAGCACCTTGCCGGCGGGAACCTCGATCTCGTCGGCGACTTCGCCGATCAGCTTCAGCTCGCGCTTGGTGCAGCCGGCGAACAGGCTCACCTCGGAGAGCCGCTCCAGCTTCGGATCGCCGCCCCGTCTCCGGCCCCTCTTCCTCCCACGAGCCATCTCAGGCGGCAGTATCGCATTGATTTCCGCTCTGGCAATAGTGAGATCTGGCCATGGTTCCGCTTGATCGGTCTGCAAACATATGTTCGATGCGTTGGGAGGGACAAACGGTCGATCGGGACGCCGCACGGAGGCTGCCGGGGCTCGAGGTCGAGCGCGTCCGCACCTTCGACTCGCCGGAGGCGGTCGGCGTCAACTTCCACGAGGTCCGCGCCCGCTCGGCGCTCAACCGCGTGCCCGGGACCTACCTGCCTTTCAACTGGACGGTCAATCCGTATCGGGGCTGCCTGCATGCGTGCAATTTCTGCTTCGCCCGTAACACACACACCTATCTCGATCTGGACGCCGGGCGGGACTTCGAGCGCGAGATCGTGGTCAAGGTCAACGTGCCCGAGCTGCTGCGGGCGGAGCTGAGCCGGCCGAGCTGGAAGCGTGAGCTGGTTGCGTTCGGAACCAACACCGACCCCTACCAGTGGGCGGAGGGCCGCTACGAGCTGATGCCGCCGATGCTGGAGGCGCTGCGTGATACGCGCACCCCGACCTCGGTGCTCTCGAAGTCGCCTCTGCCGCTTCGCGACCTGGAGCTCTACAAGGAGATCGCCGGGGTCGCCGACGCCAGCGTCATCTTCTCCGTGCCCACCCTGGAGGAGAGGGCCTGGCGCGAGACCGAACCGCACACCCCGCATCCCCGCAAGCGGCTGGAGGCGGTGGCGGCCTTCAACGAGGCCGGTATCCCCTCCGGGGTGCTGGTGGCGCCGCTGATGCCAGGAATCAACGACCGGCCCGAGCAGGTCGAGGAGATCGTGAAGCTGTCGGAGGAGGCAGGTGCCACCTTCGTCAACGGGATCGCGCTCCATCTGCGCCCGGGGGTGAAGGAGGTGTTCATGTCCTGGCTCGGGGCCGCGCGGCCGGACCTTGTATCGCGCTATGAGGATCTGTACGAGGGGCGTGCCTACGCTCCCGCCGCGGAGAAGAGCCGGCTGGCGAAGCTGGTGCGGCCGGCGGGGAAGAGCGCCGATCCGCGCTACCGGCGCCCGCGGGAGCGGGCTCGCCGGGCAGCCGAGGCTCAGGACGAGGCGCAAACCGGCGAGCAGCAGTCGCTCTTCTAAAGCCGCACGCGCCGCTGATTGAGGCATTGTCAGCGTGGTATCTCGGCTCGTGAGAACGAGTTTTCGAGGAGGCACGCAGATGCCACCACGAGGAGTCAAGAAGGGTACGAAGAGGGCCCGGCAGTACGAGCACGTCAAGCGGAGCCAGCGCCAGCGAGGCGCGTCGGGCGACCGCGCCGAGGAGATCGCCGCCCGCACGGTGCAGAAGGAGCGCGCCCGGTCGGGCGAGTCGAGGAAGGCGTCGCGCACCTCGCGCCGGGACATCTCGTCCGGCCGGCGAGGGGGCCTGCGTTCGGGTCGGCCCGGTCCGCGCGGTCGTACCCGCGACCAGCTCTACCAGGAGGCCAAGGACCTCGGGATCCAGGGCCGCTCGAAGATGAGCAAGCGCCAGCTTCAGAGCGCGGTCGCCGGGAAGAAAGGCTGAGCAGATGGCTAGCCAGGCACAGAAACGCGCCGCGAAGCGCAACGTGAAGAAGGCCCAATCGGGTGCTCGCAAGAAGCAGACCCTGAAGAGCATGCCCAAGAGCACCAAGACGGCGCTCGGCAAGGAGGCCAACAAGGTCCGCAAGGGCGAGGCGAAGACGCGCGACCAGCTCAACCGCGAGGCCGCGCGGCTCAACATCCGCGGCCGCTCGAAGATGGGGAAAGACCAGCTGCGCCGCGCTATCGCGCTCGCGCGGTAGCCACCAGCCCGCCTGCGTCAGCCCCGGGGAGCCTTGAGCTCCTCCGGGGCATCCTCGAGTGAGCGGACGACCGACACGGTCACGTCCCTGATGCGCCAGTCGACGCGGTGAGTTCGCGGACCAAGGTCGGCTCGACTCCCTGCGGCTCCCTCCCCGGCTCGAGCACAACCCACGGCTCGTCCTCCATCACCCCCACGAACATCGTCCCGCCCTCGACCCGGTCCAGCGTCTCCTCCGGGTCCCGCGGGAACTGGCAGCCGGCGATCACCACCACTCCCACGACGGCGGTGAGCAGGGTCGGGATTCGCATGGCGCATCGTTGATTCCCGGCGTCCCCAGAATCGAATCTCGGGCTTATCGGGTCAGCGGCGCCGGGCTAAGCTCAGGCTGCCCCCGTAGCTCAATCGCTTAGAGCAACGGATTTTTACTCCGGAGGTTGTGGGTTGGAGTCCCACCGGGGGCACTCCAAACTTTCCGAGTCGCTCCGCTCGAGCGGCTCGGCTAACTCAGGCTGGCGAGGGCGGCCGGGGCGCCGCGGCAACACTCGTCGCCACGCTCCCCTCGGTCCGGATCGCGCCCTCGCCCCTGAGTCCCCTAGTCGCCGTCTCCCCGCGGCGAGACCGCCGTCCCCCCTGGGCGGCGATCCGGTCCCTGCAATCGTCGTCCCCCAGCCGACGAAGTTCGACCCTGCCCTGGCCGTTCCCCTATCCGGCGAGCCAGCTCCCCCCTGGAGCCCCGAACGCTCTGTGAATCTCTCCTCCACAGGGCAATCCGATCACTCTCCGAGTCGCGCGTGTGTGCTCGGGGTCACCAAGTGACCCGTGTCACGAACCGCAGGGGCTAATGCCGGAAGTGGCGGCGCTTGGTGAAGACCATCGCCGCGCCGGCCGCGTCGCACACCTCGATCACCTCGGCGTCGCGCTTGGAGCCGCCGGGCTGGATCAGCGCCGCCGCACCCGCCTCGATCGCGGTCTGCGGCCCGTCGGGGAACGGGAAGAACGCGTCCGAGGCGAGCACGCTCCCGGTCAGAGAGGTCTCCGCGGCAGGCCCCCGCGCCTCCTTCGCCTTGTCGAGCGCCAGCCGCACCGAGTCGACCCGGCTCATCTGCCCGGCACCGATCCCCAGGGTGGCCCCCTCCTTCGCCAGCACGATCGCGTTCGAGCGCACGTGGCGCACCACCCGCCAGGCGAAGTGCAGATCCCGCCATTGCTCCTCGCTCGGCTCCGCCTTCGTCACCACCTCCATCAGCTCCCGGGGCTCGGGGGTGCCGTCGGGATCCTGGACCAGCAGCCCCCCCCGCACCCGCTTCACGTCCGGCTCGATCTGATGGATGCGCCGCTCGGTGTCCTCGAGCAGCCGGATCGCCTCCTTCCGCTGCAGCACCTCCAGTGCCCCGTCTGCGTATCCCGGGGCGATCAGCACCTCGATGAACTGCTCATGCAGCTTCTCGGCCAGGGCCTGATCGACGGTCCGATTGAGCGCGACCACCCCCCCGAACGCGGAAAGCGGATCGCAGGCCAGCGCCCGCTCATAGGCATCGCCGATCCCCTCCGCTTCCGCCACCCCGCAGGGGTTGTTGTGCTTGACGATCACGCAGCCCGGCCTCTCCAGGTCACCGAGCAGCGAGCGCGCCGAGTCCAGGTCGAGCACGTTGTTGAACGACAGCGGGCGCCCGTGCAACTTCGCAACCCGCGAGAGCACGTGCGAGCGGGCGCCCGACTCCACGTACAGCGCCGCGCGCTGGTGCGGGTTCTCGCCATAGGAGAGGTCGAGCTCCTTGTCCCACGATGTCACCAAGTGCGTCGGCATCGCCTCGTACTGGCGCCCGAACCAGCGGCTGATCGCGGCGTCGTACCGCGCGGTGAAGGCGAACGCCTCGTTGGCTAACCAGTGCCGGGTGGGCGCCGAGAGCTCGCCGGTTTCCTCGAGCTCCCCGAGCACCGCGTCATAGCTCTCCGGCCGCACCATCACCGCCAGATAGCGGTGGTTCTTGGCCGCCGCCCGGATCATCGTCGGCCCCCCGACGTCGATGTTCTCGATCGCCTCGTGCTCGGGCACGTCGCGCCGCGCCACCGTGCGCTCGAACGGGTAGAGGTTGACGCAGACGAGGTCGATCGGGTCGATCCCGCGCTCGCTCAGCGTCGCCTGGTGCTCGGGGTTGTCGCGCATCGCCAGCAGCGCCGCGTGCAGGTGGGGGTGAAGGGTCTTCACCCTGCCGTCGAGGATCTCCGGAAACCCGGTCAGCTCCTCCACCGGCCGCACCTCCACCCCCGCCTCGCGCAGCACCGACTCGGTGCCCCCGGTGGAGACGATCTCCACCCCCAGCCTCGCCAGCCCCTTTGCGAAATCGGCGACGGCGGTCTTGTCGGCGACCGAGATCAGCGCCCGCCGCACCGGCAGCGACTCGCCGGCGGGCTCGGGAACGCTCTGTGAGGCGGGGCTTGCCACGACCGGGCCGAGTCTATGGGCGCGGCCGCGCGGAATCCACGCTCAGGCCTCGGCCCCCTGCCGCTCGATCACGATCAGGCGCGGGTTGGAGCGGTCGATACTCACCCGCCCCGCCGCGATCAGCCGGATCGCCTCGGGCAGCAACTCGTGCTCGGTGCGATGGATGACCTCCTCCAGCTCCTCCTGATCGCGGCCCTCAGGAACCGGCACCGCCTGCTGCAGCAGGATCGGCCCGGAGTCCACCCCCTCGTCCACGAAGTGCACGGTCACCCCTGTCACCCGGACCCCGTGCGCGAGCGCCTGCTCGATTGCGTCCAGTCCGGGGAAGGAGGGCAGCAGGGCGGGATGGATGTTGATGATCCGATGCCGGAATCGCTTCACGAACCCGGGCGAGAGCAGCTGCATGTAGCCGGCGAGCACCACCAGCTCCACCGCGCGTTCCTCCAGCCAGTCGCCCATCGCCGCATCGCGTTCGGCGCGGTCGGCGTACGCGGCGGCCGGGAACACGCCCGTCTCGACTCCGGCCTCGCGGGCGCGCTGCAGCGCCATCGCGTCCGGCTTGTCCGAGGCCACCCCCACCACCTCGACCCCCTCGCGGCCGTGGAGCCGGTCGAGGATCGCCTGCAGGTTGGTGCCGGTGCCCGATGCGAGCACCGCGATCCGAAAGGCGCTCATGCGGCGGTCAGCGCGAGGCGGGGACGACCGCGATCTCCTCCAGCGCGAACTTGCCGTTCGCGTCCTCGGGATCGCCGAGCGGATACTCCCCGGTGAAGCAGGCGTCGCAGTGGCGCTCGCGCGGCCGACCGACCGCCTCATAGACGGCGTCGAGCGAGAGGTAGGCGAGCGAGTCCGCCCCCAGCTCCCTGGCGATCTCCTCGGTGCTGCGCTCGTGGGCGACCATCTCCTCCCGCGTCGACATGTCGATGCCGTAGTGGCAGGGATGGCGGATCGGCGGCGAGGAGATCCGCAGATGCACCTCCTTGGCGCCGGCCTCCTTGAGCATGGCCACGATCTGGCGCGTGGTATTGCCGCGGACGATCGAGTCGTCGACCACGACCACGCGCTTGCCGGCGACGATCTCGGGAAG